>JAAAOH010000141.1 GCA_009908925.1 Spirochaetota bacterium
CATTTTACCTCTGGCGACGCTTGTCGGCATTGCCGTTCTGGTTTCCGCGTGCGTGGGCCCCGATTCCGTCGCTGCGAGCGAGGGTGTTGCAGTGGATCGCGTCGAGAGCGAGCAGGCGACATTTCGTGTCGTGCAGGTGGCCTCCGGGCTCGAGCGTCCCTGGGGCATGGCCTTCCTTCCGGACGGCCGGCTTCTCGTAACCGAGCGCGTCGGAGGTCTGCTCATCGTGGAGGGAGACGGAACGACGCGTGAGGTCAGCGGCCTTCCGCGCATCGCGGTAGCGGGACAGGGCGGCCTTCTCGATGTGATTCTCGACCCCGAGTACGAGACTTCCCGCTTTATCTATCTCTCCTACGTCTACCGTGACGACGGCAGCATGGGAACTGTGGTTGCGCGGGCGACGCTTTCGGGCACGCGGCTCGCGAACGTGGAAACCATCTTCGAGATGACGCCGGGAGGCTCGACAACGCGCCATTTCGGCTCACGCTTCGCGTTCCTGCCGGACGGCACGCTTCTCTTTACGATCGGAGACCGCGGCGAGCGCGCGCGGGCGCAGGACCTCGACGACCATGCCGGGAAGACCCTCCGGATCAACACCGACGGAAGTGTGCCGTCGGATAACCCCTTCGTTGACGACCCCGACGCCGCCGACGCACGCGCGGAGGTCTACACCTATGGCAACCGCAATGCGCAGGGGATGACTGTTCATCCGCAGACGGGGACCGTGTGGCAGCACGAACACGGCCCGAGGGGGGGCGACGAGATAAACATCGTTGAGGCAGGCGCGAACTACGGGTGGCCACTGGTGAGCTATGGTGATGAGTACTCAGGCGGCTCCATCGGTGGCACTACCAGGGAGGGCGTCGAGGATCCTCTCATCCACTGGACGCCCTCAATCGCGCCTTCCGGGATGGACTTCTACGAGGGCAGCAGCTTCCCCGAGTGGCAGGGCGACCTCTTCGTCGGCGCGCTTGCCGGGACTCACCTGCGTCGCGTCGAGGTGAGCGGAGAGCGCGTGGTCGGCCAGGAGCGGCTGCTCGACGGCGTTCTCGGACGTATCCGCGACGTTGAGACCGGCCCCGACGGCTTTTTGTATCTCATTACCGACGCCAACAACGGCGGGCTGTTCCGGCTGGAGCCGGTGGAGTAGGGGGCTGCGATGAAGTGTCGCCGTGCGGTTGTGTGCCGCGCTTTGGCCATTTTGGGGGCCTCTGCCCTTGGCCTGCTCCTCTCAGGCTGCGCCGGGAATGCCGGCGAGGGCGACGCGGGCCGGGGCGCCGGGCGGGCGCCGGAGACGGTCGAGGGCTTCTGGTTCTTCACCTACAGTGGTCGCGGTGATGCGCCCTCGGGAGAGGCGTTTGCCTACGTGACCGAGACCGGCACGCGGCTCGGAGGCGGGATCGCGTCGGAACCCCTAGGCGGTCCACTTTCCGGCCGCCGCGAAGGGGCGACCCTTGAGGTCGAGGTCGAGGACGTCGACGGCGCTCCGGCTGTTACCGTGGAGGGCCGCGTCGAGGGTGTACGGGCGGAAGGTGAGTGGACGGTGAGCCGCGCCACCTCGACCGGGGAGGCCGATGTCGGTGGCACCGAAGGCACGACGGTCTCCGGTTCGCGTGCGCGCCGCGGCACCTTCGAGGCCGACTACTTTGACCCTGCCGACGTGTCGCCGGGCGAGAATCCCTTCGTGGGCGCCTGGACCGACTTCGAGGACGGCGGGGTTACCACGCTCATATTTGATGACGAGTTCCGCTTCACCGGATCGGAGGCAGACCTCGAGTTCGCCGGGCAGTACGCCTTCGACACCGAGCGGGGTCTCGTGGGTGTCTACGAGGCCGACGCGGGCATCATCCACATGGAGAAGCTCAGCTATCGGTTCGAAGGGCCGGACACGGTGGTGCTGAACGGCAGCGTGTATCGACGGCAGTAGCGGCCGACCGGGAGCTGCGACCCTCAGAACCCGGTCAGCACAAGATCGGTAGCATCCAGCAGGTCCGTCCGAAGATGCCGCGCCGACGCGACAGCGGGACCGAGAATGGAAGCCGGCACAGCCGCCAGCTCTGATACGAACGCGACGTGCTCAACATCCCCGACCGGAATCACCGGATGCAGCCGCGAAATGACGCTCTGCCGGTGTGCGGCCCGTGGTCGTACCGGGGCAACGACCCGTGTCGCCAGCTCCGACAACACCTCCGCCTGAAGGTCGACAAGATACGGTGTTTCCTCTCGGGTTCGGGGATCCGTGTTGCTGTGGATGTCGAATTGTGCCATCAGAAGCTGCGTAAACCGTCGGAGAACACGCCGCGTTCTGCGATCTCTGCGTTGTATGCCGAGATGGCCCTGCGGTTCTCCTCGAGCCACCGGCGCTCGGCCTCTTCCGCGAGTTTCCGGCGGATTGCTTCTTCGAGAAGGGGAGAGAGCTTGATACCGTGGCTGCGCGCCTCTTCGAGGAGGTCCGGATCTATGCTCACATTGGTCCTCTGCTTCGTGTGTAAGCTCATGTGTAGAACGATACGCACGAGCAGAGGCACTGTCAAGCATTCGGCGGCCGCCGGGGCCCGGCCGCGCCAGGGGCCAGGCCGCGACCGGCCAGGCCGCCCTGCGTCGGTTAGGACCATCCGTTCAGCGCCTATCGAATCTCCGCGAGAATCCGTGACGCCGGATAGCTCTCCTCGATGAGATCGAGCCTCTCGAGGATCCGGATGGAGGCCCGGTAACGCGGGACGTCGAAACTGCCGTAGGTCCGGTCTGCGTTACCCGGCTCGAAAAGCTTCGAGGTGGCAGCCAGAGAGCGGCGAATGAACTCGATCTGGCTGTCCTCCACATCGCCGAGATAGGGCAGTGATAGCTCGAGCGCTTCTTCCTGGTTCTCCACCGTGTAGGCCACCGACCTGCGCAGGGCGCGCACGAAACGCCGCATCACGTCGCCGCGCTCGTCGATGATGCGATCCGACGAGATGATCGACGCGCCCACGATGTCGGAGAAGTCGCGAACCTCCCACTCGATGATGTCGTGACCCTGAAGGCGCAGCTGTATCGGCTCGTTGTTGGAAAACGTCACTGCGGCATCGACCCGTCCGTTCACGAGTGAGGAGATCTGCGTGTAGCCGATACGCTGCTCGGTGACCGCGTCGGCGAGGTCGTACTCGTTGAGGAACGCCTGCATCCCGATGTAGCTGGTGCCGTAGGTCTCGGGAACGCCGATCGTCTTTCCGCGGAGCTCCGCCGGGGAGTCGATCTCTTCGGCAAGCGCAACGATCGACACCGGATAGTCCTGGTAGTACTGAAAGACTGCCTTGAGCCCGAGGTCCTGGGTTCCCCCTATGATGAGCTGGTCGGAGTCGGAGAGTCCGACGTCGATCCTGCCGAGCGAGAGCAAACTGAAGACGTCAACGCCGAAGCCATACTCGACTTCGAGTTCGAGATCCTCCTCGGCGAAGAACCCCTTCTCCATGCCGACGTAGAGGGGCGCGAACTGGATATGCGGGATGTAGCCGATCGCCATTGAGACGGTGTCCTGGGCCGCGGCCGGAAGCGCTCCGGCTCCCGCAAACACGATGGCGAGCACTGTTGCTCGAATACGATTTCGAATCATCTTCATACCTCTCTGCAGTTTGTTGTGCGTAGCGCGTGAAAGCGCGTATAGGTGCGTATCATTTCGTTTCGTTCACCGGTCTGTTTCTGGTGACGAGCCAGTATACGAAGCTCGCGGTGCCGTAATAGGTGAGCCCGAGGATGGCGAGCCAGATGAGCCCCGAGAACATGAGCTCGATATCGAATCCGGCCTTGGCCCGGCTCACCATCGCGCCAAGCCCCTCGCTGCCCGAGACGAACTCGCCGACTACCGCGCCGATCACCGAGAGGGTCACAGAGACCTTCACGCCGCTGAAGACCATCGGAAGTGCCGCCGGCAGCTCGAAGAGGGTGAAGGCCTTCACCCGGCCGGGGTTGTAGAAGCGCTTGAGATTGGACAGGCGGTCGTCGGCGAACCGGATAGCGGCGATGTTGTTTATGAGCATGGGGAAGAAGATGACGATGATCGACGTCACGATCTTCGGCGCAAGCCCGAAGCCGAACCACAGCACGAGGAACGGAGCAAGAGCCACCGACGGAATCGTATTCGCCACGATGAGCCCCGGCATGAGAAGCCGCGACACCCGCCGCGACTTCGCGATCCCGTAGCCGAGCATCATGGTGAGGACGAATGCGATGGCGAATCCCGAGAGGGATTCGATGACCGTCACGCGGATGTCGCGCATAACGGTTTCGCTGCCGAAGGTGCTGAAAAACCGGAGGATGATGTCCGCCGGATGCGGAAGCAGGAGATCCGGGATTGGAAGAAGACCCTTCAGAGTGGCCAGGAGAAGATACCCGACGGCGAGCTCTGAGAGAAAGATGGCTACATTCTGCCACACCGAGGACGACGAAGGTCCGCGAAGCGATCGTCGACGGGTGCCGCTCCGCGAGCCGCCGCCCGCTGCACCGCTCGTGCCTGCTATGGGGGCTGTCGCGCCGGACTGTACGTTCCCATCTCCGCCGGACGCGCCCCGACCGCCGTGGCCCGCCTGTTCGTCCGGCGTCTGCCGCCACAGTGAGCGCGCGGTATTTCGCAGGTCACGGTTTGCCCGGTACTCGGCCTCCGAGAGGACGAAGACTTCCTCCTCCTCGTCTGCTGTGTCGGCGGCGCCCGGGCCACCGCTGAGCGGCGCGCTCGTCCCGTTTCCCATCACCACGGCCGAGTCGCCGAATGCGGAGTTCACCTCAGCCGGCTCCTCGCAGCCGTCGGTGGTACGCGTCTGCTCTCGTCGCCGGTCGATTTCCTCGACGGCCACTATCTTCGCAGGGACGGAGGAGAGCACCATGATTTCCTCGGAGAGATAGCAGGCTTCCTCTACCGAATGGGTGACGAGGACGACGGTGCTCTGCGTGCGGCGATGAATGTTTCGAAGGAGGACGTTGAGGCGCTCGCGGGTGAGTAGATCCAGTGAGGAAAAGGGCTCGTCGAGAATCAACAGGTCCGGCTCGGTGACGAGGGCGCGGGCGAGCTCGACGCGCTTCTTCATACCACCAGAGAGCTCACCGGGATAGTAGGACTCGTAGCCGCCGAGCCCGACGAGCTCGAGCATCCGGCGACCTCGCTCGCGGGCGTCGGGTGGAAAGCCCGAGATTTCGAAGGGGAGAAGCACGTTCTGCAGGGCGTTCTTCCACTCGAGAAGCGAGTCGTCCTGGAAGACGAAGGACAGGTGCCGGGAGTTGACCTGTAGGTCTCCCTCGTAG
>JAAAOH010000128.1 GCA_009908925.1 Spirochaetota bacterium
TGCCTACTCCACACCGGTGAGTTCGAGCAAATCGATGATCGGTCACACCCTCGGCGCTGCGGGTGCGGTCGAAGCTGTTGCCACGGTCCTCACCGTGAAGCACGGTGTCATGCCCCCGACTATCAACTACGAAACCCCGGACCCCGAGTGCGACCTCGACTACATCCCGAACGAGGCACGAGAGAGGGCCGCGCGGGCGGCCCTCTCCAACTCATTCGGCTTTGGCGGGCAGAACTGCTCGCTCCTGTTTACCGCGGTGTGACGAGCCGCGCCGGGGGCCCCTTGCGGGCGATGCCGCGCCGGCCGCCGGCGAAACACGGCGCCACGCCGGCTGTCTGCTCATGCGCCGCCGATGTCGGCGGACATGAACTTGCCAACGTACGGTGAGCGTCCGGGCGCACCGCGGCGGAAGTGACCGGAGGGACCTTCACCGAGGAACTCGGAGAACCACGACTCGTGCTCGACCTCTTCGTTGAGGATGGCCATGGCGAGGTCGTAGGTGCGGTGATCCTTGCCGGCGGTGTAGTTGCAGATGTCGGTGTAGGTCTTCACCGCACAGCGCTCCGCTTCCACGAGGACGGTCAATAGATCGCGGAACTTCTCGCTGCCGGTCTCCGGGTAGGCCCCGAAGTCGGTCGTGCTCGACGGGGCGCGGCGCTCGCTCTCTTCTCCGCCCATGCTCGCCGGCAGGTAGGCATCCGGACAGCCGGCCTGGTCGGCGAAGCTTCTGATATCATCGGGAAGCTTTCCACCGAGCTCGTAGATACGGGGCAGGAGAGCCTCGAAGTGGTTCCTGTCCTCGATGCGTGCATCCTCGATGATTTCCTTCATGCCCTCACCCTCGAGTCCCGTAGCGTTGGCCCGAAGGATCGTGTAGTAGTAGAAGGTGGTGAACTCAGCGCCGGCCGCGGCCACCAGCTTCTCGAGCAGCTTCTCACGGTCTATCCCGGCCTTCTCGACTACTTCCTGTGCAACTCGTCCCATTTTTCGTACCTCCATTGATACGGTTTAATATTAGACGCAGTCTAATCCTGTATAGGTTACTTGTCAAGACGGCTTTTACAGTGTGGCTCTTTTACAGTACAATAGGGCCATGAGTCATGCAGGCATGCGCCACGAACTACTTCGCGAACGGCTTCGCGAACGTCGCTGGCGCATTACCCCCCAGCGACGCTCCGTCGTGGAGGCACTGTCGGGACCCAATCTTCATCTTACCGCCGAGGAGATCTTCGCCCGCGCGCGTGCGGTGGTACCGGAGATCTCCCGGGCGACCGTCTACAACACACTTCGCGAGCTCGTGGAGATGGGCGAGCTCGCCGAGATGCAGATCGGCCCCGGCCCGGCCCTCTACGACCCCAACGCCGTCGTTCATCACCATCACCTCGTGTGCTCGGGCTGCGGCCGCATCCACGACATCCATCCCCTGGGAGTTAAGCACCTCTATCTCAGAGAAGAAGACCGCGACGGGTTCGAGCTCCAACGCGTGGAAGTGGTGTTTCATGGACGTTGTCGTGCATGCGAAGAAAGCGAGGACACATGATCCCCATCATCGACGGCCACAACGATGTCCTCTCCCGCTCATGGGAGAACGAGAACTTCGACTTCATAGCGGGTAGCGATCCGAGACACCTTACCCTCGGCTGGGCGCTCGAAGCGGGTATGCGTGCCGGACTGTTTGCGATCTTCATACCGCCGAACAAGGCAGAAGAGGCCAGGCCGCGCTCCTTCGGCGGGAAGCTCTCCACCGCGGGAGCCGTGCCCCTCGAACGCGCCCAGCGCATCGCCGCGGCGATGTTCTCCCGTCTCCATCGGTACGCCGAGGCCGCGCACGGCCGCTTTCGCATCGCCCGCACCGCGAGCGAGCTCGAAGCCGCCACCTCGAACGATTACCTCGCCGGCATCTGCCACATGGAGGGGGCCGAGCCCATCGACCGGAACCTCCGCGCCCTCGACCTCTATTACCAGGCCGGCCTGCGGTCGCTCGGCATCGTGTGGAGCCGAACCAACCGCTTTGCCACGGGCGTTCCCTTCGGATTCGACATGACCCCCGATATCGGGCCGGGTCTCACCGAGGCCGGGCGGGAGCTCGTGCGCCGCTGCAACGACCTCGGCATACTCATCGATGTCTCCCACCTCAACGACAGGGGGTTCCGGGACGTCGTGCGGATTTCGCGCGCGCCGGTGGTCGCATCTCACTCCAATGCATGGGCACTGTCGAAGAGCACCCGAAACCTCACCGATGAGCAGCTCTCCGCCATCCGCGACACAGACGGTCTCGTGGGCCTGAACTTCGGGGTGCCGTTTCTGCGGCCGGACGGCGGAACCGACGAGAACACTCCCGTCGATCGCATGCGCGAGCACATCGACTATCTCGTCGAGCACCTCGGCATCGGCCGCGTTGCCCTCGGCTCCGATTTCGACGGCGTCGCCATACCGAAGGAGATCGGCAGCGTGCGGGGACTCCCGGCGCTCATCGAGGCGCTGCGCCGTGCCGGCTACTCGGAGGACGACGTCGAGAAGATCGCCTATCGGAACTGGCTGCGGGTGCTGCGGGCCACGATCGGATAGGGGCACCGGGAGCGTTGCGCCGGTGCCCATGCCGGACACCGGCGTTCACTCCGGGCAGCCGCCACCCGGTCACCCGCGTTTCTATGAGCGGATTGCCTCACTTTTCCTTGAGCAATTGCGGGAATGCTCATAGAATGAGAGTATGACACCTGATATTCGAACACGATACATGGGCCTGGAGCTCAGCTCACCGGTGGTGGCCTCGAGCTCGGAGCTCACGAACAAGCTGGACAATCTGAAGAAGCTCGAAGAGGCCGGAGCCGGCGCAGTCGTACTGCGGTCTCTCTTCGAAGAGGAAATCCTCGCGGAGATGGAGCGGACCGAGACGGCAATGCAGCGACCCGGGCCCACCTTCCCCGAGATGGCCGAGATGGATGATCTCATCGATCCCGAATCCGGAGTCGCCGACTACCTCGAGCTCGTGCGCGGGGCGAAAAAGGAACTCGGTATTCCCGTGATCGCCTCCATCAACGGCATGAGCGCCCAGAAGTGGACCTACTTCGCGAGCAAACTCGAGGAACAGGGGGCGGACGCGCTCGAGCTCAACATCTTCCTGCAGCCGTCCGACTTCCAGGCGGCGAGCGCAGCCGAATACGAGAAGATCTACTTCGACATCATCAACATGGTGCTCGACCAGGTAAGCATTCCGGTCTCGGTCAAAGTAAGCTTCTATTTCACGCTTCTTGCCCAGACATTGCAGGCGATCTCGAAGACCGGCATCAAGGGCCTCGTGCTCTTCAACCGCTTCTTCAACCCCGACTACAACGTCGAGGACCTGAAGATCGTTCCCACCAATGTGCTGAGCACGCCTTCGGATCTGGCGACGTCACTGAAATGGGTCGCCATCATGAATGGCCGGGTCGACTGTGACCTGGCGGCGTCCACCGGAGTGCACGACGGTGACGGCGTCATCAAACAACTCCTCGCCGGCGCGAATGCCGTGCAGGTCGCCTCGACGCTGTACCGAAACGGCCTCGGTGTGGTCTCAGAGCTCAACGACCGGCTCGTAGCCTGGATGCAGGAGAAAGAGTACGAAACGCTCGATGACTTCCGCGGCATGCTGAGCCAGCAGAGCATCGGCAATCCGGCGGCATACGACCGTGTGCAGTTCGTGAAGAACTTCCGCTCGATGAAGTGAAACCGCGCCGGCGGGCTCGCCCGCCGGCGACGGGATAACGAGGCATAGCCGTCAACTTGCCGGAGAAATTCCCAATTCCGGGCTTGACAGTAAGCTAATATATGTTAAAGTATCGATATACTTCCATATAAACAGGAGACAATATGAAACGTGTTCTCAGCACCGCACTTGCAGTGCTTGCAGTAGTCGCACTAGCCGGCTGCGCCACGATGGCAGGCGGAGAGTCCGCCGCACCCGAGCTTCCCGCTGCCGTTGAGTCGGTAGCCGCCGCGGATTCCCCCATCACCATGGAAAATCTCGACGAGTACATGGGCCGCACCGACGTCCAGTACGTTGATGTGCGTGACCTCGATGAGAAGTTCGCATCGGGCTATGTGCATGATTTCGAGCTGGTTCCCTTCTTCCAGTTCCTCGAAGGCCGCATGGTCGTTCGCTCGGACGCCGACGGACAGGCATGGGTTGTCGAGGCCGGAGAGATCAACGAGAACTTCCCCTATGACAACTACTTCCAGCGTGACAAGGCCATCTTCATCTTCTGCGCCGGTGGTACACGCGCGGGTTACGTGAAGGGAATCCTCGACGAGCAGGGCTTCACCACCTATAACCTCGGCGGTTTCAAGGACTACGACGGCGAGTACAAGGTCCTTGGCGATCCCAGCTTCGAGCTTTAAGCCTATGCGAATCATCAAGTTTGCACTTCTGATCGCACTTGTGAGCGTGTTCGTGCTCGCATGCGCAACCGAACCGGCGGGCACAGCCCAGGCTTCGGCACCGACAGAGACAGAGGAAGCAGGTCCGCGTGAGCCGGAAGTCGGGATGCTCGGCAGCGAGGCCGAGGGCCTCGAGCCCACGACCTTCGTGTACATGCACGTCGAAGGATCCGGCGCCCAGGAGCCAATCCTCGGTCACATTCTCTTCGAGAACGAGACCCTGGACTATGTGCAGTATCAGGTGGGCTACACCTCCTGCCTCTGCCGTCCCCAGCACGAAAACGTGCGCTCGCTCATGTACGTGGAGATTACGCCTCAGGGAACCATCAATAACATTCGCTTCGACTACTGGGGCGAAAGCGAGCCCATTCCCTGGACGGGTGGCTACGGCTACGAGGAGTTCCGGGCCGATTTCGTCGAGCCTGCGGTAGGCATGTCGAACGAGGATATCCAGCAGATGGACAACGTCAGTGGCGCAACGGTTTCCGTCGCGAACTACAAGACGATGCTCGACGGTCTGATGACCTACCACGAAAACAACTACATGTAAGCAGCCGTTTCGTACCGCACCAATCGGTGCGGAACAAACGAAAGGGCCTCCCCGGCGATCCGGGAAGGCCCTTTTTTTGTGTCGGCGCGCGGCGACGGGCGTCACCCCCGGACGGCGGCCGCCGCCTGCGGGCGCCGGCGCCCCGGCCCCTACCCGAGCGGTGGCACGTCGACCCAGCGACGCTCGGCCCAGCTCTGCATGCCGAGCTCGGCGAGCTGTACGCCCTTGGCTCCCTCGAGCAGGGTCCAGGGGAAGGGCTCGTCCGCGGCAACGTGGCGCAGAAAGAGCTCCCACTGCGTTTTGAAC
>JAAAOH010000091.1 GCA_009908925.1 Spirochaetota bacterium
ATTCGGTGTACATCCCAGCGAACCTCCTCGCCGCTTCGTTCATCGAGATAGAGTCCGTTGATTGACAGTGCGGTCGACAGCGCATCCGGTCTGCGGACGGTCTCAGCGGACCCTGCGGCCGCACGCACCATGAAGAGCACGATCGATACGATGGCAACACCGAGCGCGATCTGGACGACGTTGACCGGCAGCGCGAGGCCGACCATCGCGCCGGCAATGGATCCCACCGACCCGACCAGAGCCAATGGAATGGCAAGACGCAGGCTCGCGAGCCGACGCGTGAGAAACGTCGGGCCCGCGGAGAGGGCGCCACAAAGTGCAACCATCAAGCCTGCGCCCCGTACGAAATCGAGGTGGAAGGGAAAAATGCTGCTGACAATAGGGACGAAAAGCACGCCCCCGCCCACGCCGCCGAGTGCGGCGACTACTCCGAGTACCACAGTGAATACGAACAGAAGCACCGCCCAGCCCCACCATGGCATGGCCTCGGTGTCGAGCACTGACGTGGGCTCGGAGGCGAATATGGCGGCGGGAACCAGCACAAACAGGAGGATAGCGAGGGCAAAGAGCTTTGAGGCCTGCGTCACGGGAAACCCCTGATTGAGTATGAGTGATGCCGCCCGGGCGGCACGGAATCTCCCGGCACTATAGTCGACATCGCTGTCCGGCAGCAACCGCATTGGAAAACCGTTTCCCCGCGGATATACTCATGTTCTCAGGTGTTTTCGAGGAGGAAGCGGATGCACGCACAGCGGTCTGTCGGTCTCGTAGCTCTCGCACTCATGATACTCTTTGGCTCTCAGGCCGCCTGGTCGCAGCAGGAGCTCGGCCTCGGCATGAACGACACCGCACCGCGGCTTCTCGGCGCGGTGCGCTCGGCGGCGCCTTCGGCTTCCCGGGTCGAGAGTGCATCCGCTGCGGGCACTTCGGGTGACGCCCGGGCCGCAGACCTGCTTCCCCGGACGGTGGACCTCTCAGAGCATATGCCGACTCCCGGCCACCAGGGACCTATCGGCAGTTGCGGCGCGTGGGCATCCGCCTATGCCCTTCGCTCCTACCAGGAAAACGTGGAGCGCGGATGGGGCGCCGACAGCGACTCGGAGGTGTTCTCCCCATCGTTTCTCTACAACCTCTTCTCCGACGGCGAGGACCGCGGCGCGCACTTTCCGGGCCTTTTCGCCCTTCTCGAGAAACGGGGGTGCGCTACCCTCGCGACGATGCCCTACACGACCGATCTGACGGTCAGCCCCGGTGAGGAGGCCCTCGAAGAGGCGCAGAAGTACCGCATTCTGTCCTACGAGCGACTCGACCCGCAGAATCTCGAGGCACTCAAGACCGTCCTTGCAGACGGCGAGCCTGTCGTGTTCGGGGCCATGCTCTACCGGGACTTCATCAGCTACGACGGAGGTGTCTACACGCAACGCAGCCCGCAGGAGTACGGACGGCACGGGATGACGCTGTCGGGCTACGATGACGACCGGCAGGCCTTCAGGCTCATTAATTCCTGGGGGACGAACTGGGGCGAGGAGGGGTACGCGTGGATGAGCTACGACACCTTTCGCGACACCGCCTTCGAGGCCTATCGTGTCGAGGACCAGGTGGAGATTCCGCAGGGGACGGTGCGGGCGCCCGCGTCGGTTCGCGCCTCCGACGGCGCTTCAGTCGACATGGTTCGCATCAGCTGGAAGCCCGTGGGAGCTCCTGCCTTCTTTCGCGTCTACCGTGCGGACAACGCCAGCGGCCGGTTCGAGCTGATCGGAACTGCGCGAAACCCCGGCTATCGTGATGAAAGCGCGCTTCCCGGCGTGGAGTACCTCTACGCAGTGCGAAGCGTGTCGATCTCCGATGACGGATCCGAGCGCGAGAGCCCCATGAGCGCGGTGGCGATCGGTCGCCGTGCAGAGCCCGACCCGCAAAGCTCACCACCGGGAACACCGGGCGAACTCGCCGCTTCGGTAGACGGGCGCGCCGTGCGGGTGAGCTGGAGCTACGTGGACGGCGCCGACGGCTACCGGGTATATCGATTCGACGATGAGAAGAGCGATTTCGTGGAGGTCGGTCGCACAGGCGATACGGGGTTTCTCGACGAGACGACCGAAGGATCCGACACGGTGTCCTACGTCGTCACGGCCTTTAACGAATCCGGCGAAGGCCAGGCCAGCAGGGCGGTCACCGTCTCGATCAGCGCGGCGACAGCTACCCTCGGCGCACCCGACTGGATCGGCGTCGATGATCGAGCCGGTCCCGGCCGGCAGCGGCTGCGGTGGACCGCAGTCGAGGGGGCCGAGGCATACCGCATCGAGCGCTTCGCCTCGAAGCTCAGGCAATGGATACCGCAGGCACAGGTGCAGACGACCAGCTGGCTTCGTGACGAATGGGACACCCGCGGCACGTATCGTGTGGTGCCGCTCGCGGGCACCCGCGAGGGTAACGCGAGCCACGGCGTGGTGATGGGACGACTCGGCGTCGACGAGGAGACGTTCGACGACGCGGCATACCGCGACGCAGAGTGGCAGCGCCGCCGTCGCGAGCTCGGTTTCTCGCGCACAGACGACCGCGTCGTGCCCGGGGAGGCGCGGACGACCTACCGCGGAAGCTGGGACGATCGGGACCTGTTCGACTTCGAAGAGATACAGTCGTTCTTCGAGGAGGCCCGCCGCGCGGAGGAGGAGGCCTTCCGGAAGTTCCGGGCAGACGAGGATCAGGCCTTCGAGGAGTTCCTCCAGCGGGAGCAGGATCGGTAGGGGGAGCACGACCGCAGACGAAGGAGCGTGGACGGGAGACCGGGAGGGTCAGCGCGCCCCGGATTCAGCCCGTGCCAGGATTTCCGCGATCAACTCCTCGCTCGGGCCTGCTTTGGACAGATACGAGTCTGCCCCGGCCTGACGCATCTTCCTCGATGTTTCCGGATCGTCGAACATGGAGAGCCCGATGATTCTGATCTCCGGATGCCGCCGTTTGATGCGCCGAGTCGCCTCGATGCCGTCCATTCCCGGCATTTCGACGTCCATGACGATGATGTCCGGCGGCACGCGTTCGGCGGCCTGCACTGCCTGAAAACCGTCGTCGCACTCGTCGATGACCTCGATCCGCGGTTCCTGGGTGAGGGCAAGTCTGAGCCCGCTTCGCACTACAACATGATCGTCGACGAGCACCACCCTGATGCGGGAGTCGCCGCTCCGTAGGTCATCGGCGACGACCGAATGCGCGGCGTCCGCGAGCCCCGTGTCTTCCGGTGCCTCCGGTGACTCGGCGTCCTGCATCGGCTCTTCGCTCGGCATGAACAGAGTAACTGTCGTGCCCTCGCCGGCGACGCTGTCGATACGCGTGGTGCCGCCGAGCAACTCCGCCCGCTCCCGGATACTGAACAACCCGAACGAGGGAGGCGCGTCCACGTCGTCGAACTCTGTGGCGTCGAACCCTCGCCCGCGGTCCGCGACCTCGAGCCGAATGCCGGCCCCTTCGCGCCGCAGCCGGACCTCAGCGTAGTCGGTGAGCGCGTGTTTCGACACGTTCAACAACAGCTCCTGCGCTGCACGAAAAAGAAAAATGGCCACCGGACCTTCGAGATGCAGCTCTCCAACCGCGTTGGAGACATCGACCCGCAGGCCGTGGAGCGTGTGGACGTGCTCGGCCAGCCAGTTGAGAGCTGCCGGAAGGCCGTTGCGATGGAGCGCGGCAGGACTCAGCTCGTGCGCGAGGGATCGCGTCCCTGCTATGGCATCCCTGACCAGGTTGCCGATCCGCTCGAGCCCGGCATCCAGCTCCTGCGGATCATCGATTTGCAGGCGAGTGACATCGAGGTGAAACTTGATCCCCGCAAGGATCTGCTGCAGATCGTCGTGAACGTATACCGCGAGGCGGCGTCGCTCCTGTTCTTCGGCGTCGCCGATCTGCAGCGAAAGGCGGCGGAGTTGCGCCATTCGCCACTGCAGCTGCTCGTTGAGGTTTCGCGCGTCGTGCAGAAGATCTCGCACTTCGTACTGTCTGCGGCGTATCTCGATAGCCGAGCGGATCGCCGAGAGCAGTGTCGCCGGCTTCAGGGGCCTGTGCAGGACATGGGTGCTGCGTCTGTTCAGCGCGCCCTGCAGGGTTGATGAAGGAGCCTGTGGCCGCGCCAGGAGCAAAACGGGGAGGTCAGACCACGGGGGCTCGGCGTCGAAGCCGGCCGCGAGATTCGCCACGTGCGCGGGGTCGATCGCTTCCTCGGCGATAACGGCCACACCGAGGGGGTAGCTCGTGCCCATGGTCTCGAGAAGCGCGTCGAGCGTCATCACGGCGGTGCAACTGATACTCTGTTCGGTGAGCAGATCGTAGATGAGAGGAGTATCACGACCCGTCGGGGCAAGGAGCAGAACCCCGAGCTCGTGGTCGGCCGCTGACCCCGGCATCCGCACGGGCTGTTCGCTCCTGGACGCCATATGTCAGTCCTTCTGCCGATTCTCGCGGCCGAGTAGGTGCGTGGGCTCTCCCTCGTAGCGGGGTTGTCCCGTCAGCAGGCCGCTGAACGAGCTCAAGGGCTCGCCGACCGTTATACCGTAGGAGCCGAGTTTCAGTTCCCGTATGGTGTGCTCGTGGTCACCGAAACGCTTCTTCAGTACTGCGAGACATCTTCGCACCTCGCCGCGGGCCTCGAAGTGGCGAAGGAGAATGACCGTATCGGCAATGTAGCTGACATCGATCGGCGACTCCGCATCTCCGAACAGCCCGTGCGTCGCCACTACCATCAGGGACAGGACCCCGGCACCCGAGAGGTAGCCGAGCAACTCGTGGAGCTGCGTGATAAGCTCGCGCTCGCCCGGCATCGACTGGAGATACCCGCTGAGACTGTCGAGAACGACGATCCGCACGCCCTCCTGCTCGACAGCGTACCGAATCATGTGCGAGAGATGTCCGGGAGAGAGGTCTCCCACGTTGATCTGGTGAATCTTGATGAGCCCGGCATCGATATGTTCCTCGAGCGGCATACCGAGGAGGGATGATCTGCGAAGCAATGTCTCGATACGCTCGTCGAAACAGAACATCGATGTGCGTACGCCCCGCAGTGCCGCAGCGTGGGCGTAGAGACAGCTCAGAGTGCTTTTGCCGGCTCCGGACGTGCCCGAGATCACGCACGTCGTCCCTTCTTCGATACCGCCGCCGAGTAGCGAATCGAGGCCCTCATTGCCGCTCGGGATTGCACGCCGCTCTTCTGTGCGCCTGCTCCCTGCGAGAATGCGGGGGTATACCTCGAGTCCGC
>JAAAOH010000007.1 GCA_009908925.1 Spirochaetota bacterium
ACTGCCCGGCAGATCATCGACAGCACCGTGCGCGTGCTCAGACGCTACCCCGAACGTGTGCTCGGCTACGAGCTTCCCGACGGGCCGGAGGAGCTCCGCCAGGCGATCGCGAAGCGCCTGTTCCGCGGCGGGCTGACGGTTCGAACCGACGGCGTGCTCATCACCGCGGGCTGTGTAGAGGCGGTCTTTCTTGCCCTGGCGACCGTGTGCAAGCCGGGAGATGCGGTTATCGTGGAGTCGCCCGCGTTCTTTCTCTTCTACCAGCTTCTCGAACAGCTTGGGCTCCGCGCTGTGGAGATTCCGAGTCGCTGCTGCGACGGGCTCGATGTTGAGGCACTCGAGTCCGCGCTCGAGAAGGGCTCAGCCGGCGAAGGAGGCGCGGGCAGCGCCGACGGCGGGCGAGTGCGGGCGGCCCTTCTCATCGGCAACTTCACGAATCCCATGGGCTCGCTCATCCCCGATGAGAACAAGCGCCGCATTGCGGAGCTTCTGTCACGCCACGGTGTGTACCTCATCGAGGACGACATGTACGCGGAGTTGCATTTCGGTCCGACCCGGCCCCGCTCACTTGCATCGTTCGCGGATCCCGATCTCAGCTTTCTCGCCGCCTCGTTTAGCAAGACGATCGCGCCGGGCTATCGCATCGGCTGGCTTGCCGGGCGAGAGCAGCTGATCGAGCGCGCGCGGCAGACTAAGCTCGTGACCTCGGTTGTGAGCTCCAAGCCGGCAGCTCTCGGCATTGCCGAGTTCCTCGAAAACGGAAGCTACGACCGCACTCTGCGCGCTGCCCGTGTACGATACGCGGAGAATATCGTAAGACTGCGAGAGGCGGTCTTCGAAAGCTTCCCGGAGGGGACGACCTCGACCCGACCGGAGGGAGGGATGATGTTCTGGGTCGCACTCCCGCCGGCAGTGGACGTGTTCCCACTCTACGAATCGGCCCGTGCCGAGGGTATCGTGTTCGCGCCGGGGCCGATGTTCTCTCTACGCAACACCTATCGAAACGGCCTGCGTATTGGTGCCGTTCGCTGGGAGGTCAGGGTCGATCGGGCCGTTCGGCGCCTGGGAGCACTTGCAACGACGCTGCTGCAAGAGAGCAAGAAACGGAATGCACGCCGCGCGTAGGGGCGATACTCTGTACCTGCAAGCGGAGGTCGACATGCAGCACGTACAGGAAACGGGCACCCACCGGTATCGGCTTGTCGAGCGATGTCTGTGGTACCTGGATCGACACAAAACGGAACGAGTAACGCTGAAGGATCTTGCAGAGCATGTGGGCGTCTCCGAATATCATCTGCATCGTGTCTTCACCGAGTGTGCGGGAATAACGCCCGATCGCTTCCTTCGGTATCTCAAGAAAGAGGTGCTGCTGAGCCGGCTTGCAGACACCCGGCTTCTCGACCTCGCCCTCGACACCGGATTGGGAAGCTCCAGTCGCGCGCACGACCTCTTGGTGTCCTATGAGGCGATGTCTCCCGGCGAGCTGCGAAATCGAGGCGAAGGGGTGAGGATCGCCTACGCATTCGGCGATACCCCCTTCGGACGGAGTTTTATCGCCTCGACGGAGCGTGGCATTCTGTCTCTGCGGTTTGTGGATGCGGATGATGACGGGGCACTCGACCACCTTGCCGAGGAGTTCCCCCGCGCCGCGCGCGGCTCAATCGGTTACGAGTGACAGCCCCTCGTCTTTCCAGCCCGTCACGCCGCCTATCATCTT
The DNA here is from genome assembly GCA_009908925.1 of Spirochaetota bacterium. Lineage (GTDB taxonomy): Bacteria > Spirochaetota > Spirochaetia > DSM-27196 > PWMO01 > JAAAOH01. The sequence goes on from JAAAOH010000007.1 coordinate 1,718, forward strand.
CTTCACCGGGCGCCCGAGAGAGGCAAGTTTGTGAGCCGCCTTGTCCGCGCCGTTGCAGTGGGGGCCGGCGCAGTAAACCACAAACGTCATTTCAGCGGGATACTCCGACAACGTCTCCTCATTCATCTTCCAGTGCGGCAGACTTACGGCTGCGGGGAGATGGCCCGACTGGAATAGTTCCTCCGAACGCACATCCAGCAGCACGAAGTCACGGTGGCCGCTCGTTACGGCGTGGTTCACGTCGGCGCAATCGGTCTCGAGTTCGAGCAGCGTCGCGAAGTGCTGCTGGGCCGATTCCGGGGACCCGGCGGCTATTCGAGTTACTTTTGATGTCATGACGAACCTCCTCTGAGCCGGCTCTCCGGACGGAGCGTTTCCGCTTCCGTCCCCGGCACGGCGGTATTCTCGCCCGCAGCTCGGCCGCGTGCATAGTCACAGTTGCGGGCCTTCCCAATGAGATGACTGTGTCTGGTAGCCCGTGAGCTCACCCTTTATGAATGCGGCCATGACGAGCGAAACACGGACTGTTGTCCGACCGGTCGGGTGGGCGGTGTATGCGGGCGTGTGCCTCATCTTCGGCACGACGTTCCTGGCTATTAAGGTAGGCACGAATGCGGGAATCCCGCCGTTTCTCGGTGCGGGCCTGCGTTTCTCAATAGCCGGGGCGATCCTCGTTCTCATACGTGGCCGGCTTTTCGGATCGAGGCGGCCGACTCTTCGTTTCATCGGCAAAGCCGCCGTGCTCGGTCTGCTCATCATCGGGTTTACCTTCGCCTGTACCTACTGGGCAATTCAACACCTTGCCTCCGGGCACGTCGCTCAGATCCAGTCGAGCGCCCCCATCATCGTGGCCGTACTCTCGGTGTTGCTCTTGGGTAAACGCTTGCGGCTGCTGCATGTCGTCGGACTCGCAACCGGTTTCGGTGGCGCCGTTCTGCTTGTGGGACTTGCTGCCGGCTACAACGAGCTCGCGCCGTTGGGCGCCCTGGTTGCGGTATCTGCGGAGCTCTTCTACGGACTCGGCACTATCTGGTATCGCCGTGCGTTTCCCGACGGTACCGACAGCCTGCAGGTGAACGGGTTCAGCATGTTCTCGGGCGGCCTGTTTTTGTGCGCCGTCGCGCTGGCAACCGGGCAGACAGGTCTACCGCCGACCACGCCTGCGGTCGGGTCGCTTCTTTATCTTATCGTCTTCGGTTCCATCGTCGGGCACACGATGTACCTCTGGCTCATTGGTCACACCGGCCCCGTCTTTGCATCGACCTGGCTCTACGTGTCTCCGATCATTGCCACTGTCGTGGGCGCCGTCGTCTTGTCGGAGCAAGTGCTTGCGTGGAACATCGGCGGTGCCGCGCTGGTGATCATTGGCGTGTACCTCATAAACCGAGCGGAGCGGGGCAGAGCTCTCTCTCCTCGGGTGACGGAGCCGGAGGGGTAGCGCGTGCGCAGGCACCCGCGGCGGCCGGTGAATCCGCGGTGTACATCTGTGACCGCGCGGTCGCAGGCCTCTGTGTCTCGGCGGCCGGGCTCCGGTTCCGTACACTCTACCCATGCTTGGTGAAGAATACCTGTGGAGAACGGAGAGGGTGCGGGAACAGAGACGTCTGGAGCGAATGAGCTCGGCACCGGCAGCGGGCGTCCGGCGAACCGGGCGCCGTCGCCGCCGATTGCGGTCTAAGCCGCGATGGTGGGGACTGTCGACAACGACGAACACGCTGCGTCTCGTGCTGCAAAAAGACGACGTCATCACCTACTCCGTAGGTCGTCGAGTACCGCATACCGGAAACAGACTGGGCCCATCTTGTCATCGGCGACCGCGTTTCGCTGCGCTCTCGCCGCCGGGTCGCCGTCCAGGCTCTTGCCCTCTCAACGGTCGAGTTCGGGGAAGCGTGGTGTTGGACGAGAACTCGAAAGGAGTTACATTAGCGGTATATGATCTTTTCCATAATCATCGTACTGGTGATTCTCATCGCGGTGTTGAGTCTTACCGGCTTCGAAATCAACGAGAAGGTAGAGATAAACGCGCCCGTGGATGCGGTGTGGTCCACAATTGTCGACCTCGGCTCTTACTCGAAATGGAACAGTCAACTCGAGTACCTGGGAGGCAGAGTGGAAGCGGGGGGAAATCTCCATCTCAAATTGTCGGCCGCAGGTGCAAAACCCTATGAGTTCCGCCCTACAATACGGCACTGGAAAGAGAAGGAAACCTTCGGTTGGCTCGCCCGAACCGGATTGCCGAGAGTGCTCGACGGCGAGCACGTTTTTGAGCTTGAAAAGGTAGACGAGAACACGACCCTGGTAACGAATCGGGAGCAATACCGTGGCGTGCTGTCTCTGGTACTAAAGAACGCACCGATGATGAAGGCAGCCCCCGAGGGCTTTCGGAAGATGAACTCCGAGTTGAAGCGCTACGTAGAAAAGGAACGATGACACTACGGCGAATCATTGACCCGCAGCCGCCCGGATGAGGCACAGAGCTCCGGAATCCGGCTTTCCGGCAGATTTGGTCCGTGCCGTCCGTGGCCACTACCTACTACTTATCGCTTGTAAGCGCGAAGCCGCGCATGAACTGCTCCTGCAGGGCAATGAAGATGATCAGCGGCGGGATGATGGATACCAGCGCGCCTGCCATTACCTGACCCCAGTACACACCCTCGCCGACACCGATGATCAGATTGAGTCCCACCTGAACCACCTGTCGCGATTCGTCCCGGATGATAACCCGGGGCCAGAGATACTGATCCCAGACGTAGACAAACTGGATCACCGCCAGGGCGCCGATGGTGTTGGCGCTCATCGGCACCAGCACCCGAAACAGGAAGTTCCAGGGGCCGGCGCCGTCAATCCGGGCGGCGTCGCCAAGATCCCGCGGGATTGAGAGAAAGTGCTGGCGAAACAGGAAGATACCGGTGGCACTGGCCATGAAGGGCACGATGACTGAGCTGTAGCGGTTGGTCCAACCTAGGCCGAAGGGCGCCGGTTCAAGCAGCACGCGGCGTGGGTTGAGCGCCCACCGCAGAAACTCTCCGAGAGACTCCGGCGGCCGGAGAGAGATCATGTCGAAGAGCCCCACGATGAGCACCTCCGTGGGCATCAGCAAAGTGAACAGAATAAACCCGAATAGGACCCCTTTGAAACGAATCTTGAAGAACACCAGCACCATCCCGGCCAGAATCGAAAGAACCGTCTTGCCTGCGGTGACGGCAGTGGCGATCCACAGCGAGTTTGCGATGTAGCGGCCCAGATTTTGGTCTGTCCAGACGATCTCGAGGTTTCGGAAAAACTCAGTGCCGGGTATCAGGCTTGGAGAGAGAACATCGCCGCGGGTCTGGGTAGCTTTTATGATAGCGAAGAGGATTGGCGCGGCGATTACCAATACGGCGACAATCAGGACCACGTGAAGCCAGATCGGATCTTTTTTGCTGTGCACATCAGCCACCTTCGTAATGAACGCCGCTGCGGCCAAATCGAAACTGCGCCGCCGTCACCGAGACGGCGAGAATCATCAGGATC
>JAAAOH010000344.1 GCA_009908925.1 Spirochaetota bacterium
GGAGAGGAGTTCGAACTCGCCCGGATTCAGGCGAACGCCGGCGTGCGGCTCTCCGTTATCGGAACCGAGACCGACACCGACACCGGGTTTGAGGCGGCCGTGTCGCAGCTTCCAGATGCGCTCGACGGTCTGTACGCCGACCAGCATGTACGGCGTGAAACGGCGGTGACCCGGGGATCGCTCGCAGAGACCATGGCTGAGGTCGACGCGGAACGGGTGGTGGCCGTGGAGACAGAAGACCTCCAGGTGCTCACCGACGCGAAAGCCGCCATGGCCGTTCGCGTCGCCGACATACGGGAGCTGGCTGCGGGCTGGCAGCAGATGACCAACAGCTATCGGGCACTCACGGCCGATGCGTTGAGCGCTCGCGCCGACACCCTTCTCTCGAGCGCGGAAGCGGCCGTCTCGTCGCGCGAGGGCGAGGTCGTCGAGTACGAGATCGCGACCCTCGACCGCATTGCCGACGTGCGACTCGTGCGTTTTTCCGATCGGCTCGAGACCGGGCGCGAGGACTATCGCACAGGCATCGACCTGCTCGAGGGCGTGGAGGAGGTCGTGGAGCAGGCAGCAGGCGACGACGGCGCCGAAGAAGCGGTCACCGTTACCTACCGCTATCCGGATCGCGCACTTGATCAGTTCCTCGCGGCACAAACCGATGTGGAGGCCCTGCGCGCCGATGTCGCTACCGCGCTGGAGTCCTACCGGAATGAGGACGAGTACGTACGGCTCGAGGCGCGCATTCAGACACAAATCGCCGATGCGGAGGCACTCCTCGCCGAGATCGACGAGCTTTCCAACGCGATTGCCTCTCGCACGACGAGCGCACGAGACCAGATTGCCCGCGCACAGGAGTTGCGAAACGAAGGCGACCGGCTCGTGGCACAAACTCGGCAGGCGATCAACAGCCTGCAGGTGGAACGGGCACGTGAGCTGTGGGAGTCGGCGCGGCAACGGTACTTCGAGTCTCTCGAGTTGCAGCAGAACGCGGCCTTTCGCGACCAGGCGGACCAGTTGATCACATCGCTCGGTGCGGAGATCCAGGAGGCGCGAAACCGGCGCATCGTTCAGGAGGTCCGCCAGCGAATAGACCGGGCCGACGTTTTGTATCAGCAGGAGAGCTATCAGCAGGCCTACGACCTGTTGACCGAGGCGCGCGATCTATGGCAACAGACCAACGTGCAGCCCAACCCGGAGATCGAGCGCCTCCTTCGCTTCGTCAATGCGGCGCTGAACCTCGAGAACACCCGCACGCTCGCCGAAACCGAGCCGCTCTATCCCGTACTGTCGAGTTACCTCAACCTCGCCCGTCGCGACTACAACGAAGCTCAGGAGGCGGTGCAGGGAAGCGGCGGGGCGCCCGCTCAGCAGCTGCTTGCTCGTGCGGAGGAGAACGTCGACAACGTCACTGCTATGCGCCCCTACAACTGGGAAGCCCGCATCCTCAAGCTCCGGATTCTCCGCCTCAGGGATTCCGAGAACTTCGACGAGGTATTCGAGCGGCGTTTCGAGGAGGCCGTCGAACGGAAGGACGACGACCCGCAGGAAGCCCTCACCGCCTTCGAAACGCTTGCGGCCATCAATCCCGATTATCCCGGCCTACAGAACCAGATCGTGGAGCTCGAGATCGAGCTCGGCATCCGGCCCGACCCGGTCACCCAGGCGCAGATCGCCGAATCGAACAGGCTACTCACCCAGGCGCGGCAGATCGCTGCCGGAGCAGGCGAGGCACAGCGACAGGCGGCCATGTCGATTCTCGAAGAGGCTGTCACTCTCAATCCGGAGAACCGTGAGGCGCAGATTCTCCTCGACCGACTGCGCATACAGAGCGGCGGTCAGGCAACGGTGGCCCTCTCCTCGGCCGAAGAGCAGCAGCTGCGCCGGGCGGAGACCCTCTTCATCCAGGACAACGCCGCCCAGGCCTACGCCATCGTTCAACAGCTTCTGCGCGACGAGGAAAATCAGCGCTACCCACCGCTTCTTGACCTCGAAGAGCGTATTGCAGCGAGGCTCGGCCTATGATGGCCCGGCGAGGCGGCGGAGTCCTCTTGCTGGTGTGCGTCCTGGCGGTTCTGTGGGCTGCGCCGGCGCTCTCCGCGCAGGAGCTCTCGACCGAGGCAAGCGGACTGTTTTTCGAGAACCCCCGGTTTCTGGTGGACGAGAGCGCGTATTTCCCGCTCGCTCTGACCGGTGACGACAACCTCTACGTGATCTACCAGGAAGTCACCCCTCAAGGGCAGGGGGCGGGCGGCGAGATCCATATCTCGGTAGCCGTTTCCGAGCTGGGCCGGAACTGGAGCTACCGACGCCGTGTCGTGGGGCCTATCGAGTACGACCGGGAAAGCCCGCCGGTCGTATTCACCGCCGAGATCACCGAGAACGGAGATATCTATCTGGCCCTCGTCGAGTCTGCCACTCGAACCCGCATCCTGGTGTCGTCAAACGAAGGACGCAGCTTCCGGGAGACGGCGACGCTGGAAACTGAAGTTACCAGTGTCGCCCCCAAGCTGTCCGTTTCGAGTGACGGCGGGCTTCTGCTGTTCGTGAACCAGAACGTCGGTGCCACGCAGAGTATTCTCTACTCCTACTCGCCGGAAGGGAGGCAGTGGACGGAGTTTGATGAGCTCGTGGGCGATCCGGATATCGGGTTCAACTTTCTGCCGGACCACGCCACTCTGAACAACCGCGATTACGTCGTGTTTCAGAGCGTCAACCCGAATCAGGCTCCCACGTATCAGCTGTACCTGAAGACCAGCGACGACGGTGGGCGGAGCTGGAGTGATGCGCGCATCGTCTCGGACTTTCCGCCGGAGGATTCGGGCGCCTCCTACCTGGATTATGACAATCAGCGGCCCTTCATCGAACCGGTGAACGGGGAGCTCGGCCTGGTGTGGGAGCGACAGACCGGTGCGCGCGCGCGTCAGATCTACTACGCCGATGTGAGCGCGGACGGTGAGATCACCGGCAGGCCCGAGGCGGTCAGTCAGGGGCTCGACAACAGCAACTACCCCCAGATCGTACGTCACAACGGCGAGACCTTCGTCATGTGGTTCACCAATCCGTTCGGAAGGTCGCAGATCCGGATCGCAGCACGGGTGCGCGGCCTGTGGCGGAGCCGTAGCCTCAGCAACGTGGTCGGCGCATCCACTTTCGGCAGCCCGATCGTGCACCGGGACCGCCTGCACGTGTTCTGGCAGAATCGCCGGGGTGATGGTGCCCCGTCGCTTGTCTACCTCGAGCCCGACCAGCGTGCGCAGCCACCTGATCTGCGCGCCGCGAACTACGTGCCGGGCCGGCGCTCCTCGCGTGAGCGGGCCGAGTTTTCCTGGAGCCCGCCGGAAGACCCGTCGGGGATTGCGGGCTACAGCGCGCGGTGGTCGCGGAACCCCGAGGCGTTCGTTCCGCGACGGGTGGAGTACGACCCGACCACGCAGTCGGCGAGCTTTCTGGCGGAGGAGGACGGAGAGTGGTACCTGAGAATCCGGGCGGTGGACCGCGCCGGAAACTGGTCGGAGCCGACCTCGCTACGGTTCTTCCGAGACACCACGCCGCCTCCGCCGATCACCTTCGAGGAGCCGTCGACCGACGGTGCAGGATTCCTCACCTCGAACACGTTTACTCTGCGCTGGCAGCCGCCCGAGGAGGCGGAGGATGTCGCCGGGTACAGCGTGACGCTTCGCAGGCTCGGGGCTGCCGGTGCGGAGGAGCCGGACGAACTCAACGTCTCGGCGCAGCTGCCGCAGCGGGTGGTCACCAGCACGCCGGCTATCTCGCGGAACAACATCGATAACGGTCTGTGGGCGTTGAGCGTGGCCCCCGTCGATACCGTCGGAAACGTCGGTGAAGCGCGAGCGCAGTTTCTGCGGCTCAACAAGTACATTCCCGTAACCGAGGTGTACCGGATTGCGAGCAGCCGGGACATGCTCAATCGTTACAATCTGAGCATTGACGGGCGTGGATTCACGGCAAACGGGGTCATCGACCGCATCATCCTCGATGCGGACGGAGAAGAGCCCTACGACCATGTGTTCAACCGGACCGAGGGCGATTTCCGGATCGTGGATAATCGAAACATCGAGGGGCCGCGGATCGATATCATCGATACCGGCAGCTATCGGGTCATTCTCAGTCACACCGGACGCGGTTTGCACACGGTGGCACGCAGGTTGTCCTTCGACGCGCCCGGCACCGTCACGTTCGGCGATTTTCGGATCGCGAGCTCTCCGTCTTTTACCGTCCGGGACGGGGCTGCCTGGCAGTTCGACGGATGGGAACCCCTGATGTGGGTCGCGGCAGCTCTTCTCGGGCTCCTGGCCCTGTTTTCCGCCACCCGGCTGGTGGGCATAGTTCAGGAGGGACGGGAGCTCGAACTCGAGGTGAAGGCGCTCATACAGAGCCGGCCCATGCCACGGGAGCAGAAACAACGAAGGTTGGAAGCAATGAGTCGTAAACGAACCAGTCTGAGATTGAAGTTCAGCGTCTTTGTCGTGGTGCTTATCGTGTCGGTCATCCTGGCGCTGGCCCTCATTCTTGGAAACACGGCACTCGAGCGCCAGGAGCGAACGCTCGCCCGGGGTCTCGAGCAGCGGGTACAGGTGCTCCTCGACAGCGTCACGAATCAGGCCGAGGATCTCCTGACAAGTCCGGCCGATAACCGTGTCGACCTGGCAACGCTTGCCCAGCAGGCCGACGTCATGGCCGAGGGCCTCTACATCACCATCACCGGCCCCGCGCGCGATGGTGCCGGATTCGATGCGGTATGGGCGACGAGCGATACCGTGTTGACCTCCGGTGCCGAGGGGAGCGGTATGGTGCCGAGAAGCCTCGACACCGAGAACTTCGTTCCCGGCGAGTCGCGACTGCAGGACCCGGTAGCCGAACTCCGCGGCGAGCTCGAGGAGCAGATAAACGAGGAGGCCCGGATGCGTCTCGGCGACATTCCGGCCCAGCTTGCGGAGGTCCGGCGCGAGCTGACGAACCTCCTGCGGCAGGGAGTGGCGCCCGATGATCCGGAACTGCTCGACCTCGATAACACCCAGCGGCAGCTTCAGCAGCGGCAGTCGCAAATCCTGCAGGAGGTCGGAAGTATTTTCGCAG
>JAAAOH010000012.1 GCA_009908925.1 Spirochaetota bacterium
CTCGTGGGCCGGAAGGATCCCGAGGAATCCCAGGTATCGGTCCTGCAACTCGCCGAGAACGCCGGGGAGGGCGTGCCGCGGGAGATCGACGGCCTGTTTCTGAGGCCCGTGGAGAACCCCGAAGACGTCGAGATAAGTGAGAACACCCTGAAGCTGCTCGGTGACGTCTACACGACACTCGGCGCCTACATCGGCCTGGAAGCGGATTACACGGACCTCGGCTTCGCGGATACGCTGCAGGCAGCGCTCGGGCTCGGAGTGAGCAAGAACATTTACAATCGGGGAGGACTGCTCTACACCGATCGGTACGTGGAGGAGAACGGATCCACGAGTGTGGGCTGGAACAGCACCCGGATCGGCGACGCGCGGCTTCCGTTCCGCTACAACCTCGCCCTCGACTGGGGGCTCGCCCGCGGCGGCTTGAGCGTGGATACCACCGTGGAGTGGTTCTCCGACCCCTTCGTTCTGCAGGACTTCGGGGACCGTGCGGAGAGCATGGACTGGTTTTCCCTTGTCGACCCGGAACAGCAGGTCGAAGAGACAGGCGGCGTCGAACAGGACGAACTGGACTGGCGCGCGGTCGGCCGATACCGCTCCGACCTTCCAGGGCTCGAGCCCTACGTGGAGCGTCTCGACGTCGACAGGCTGGAGGTCTCCGCGCGCTGGCTCAGCCGCGAGATAGACGATGCAGACCTCAGCCCGGAGGTGCTGTCGGCCGACCGCAGCCCCGAGGCTCAGTTCTACTTCCCCGAGAACCTGGTGTTCCCCTCGGTCAGCGTCACGGCCGCCGGGACACTCGCCGAAGGTGAACTCGGCCGCGGCAGCGGGGCGCCCGGGGACGACGGCGCGGACGGCGATGGAGACGACGGCGCGGACGACGAGGAAACACCGCCCGATCTCAGGCCACCGTGGGCCGAGGACGACACCGGCGAGGAGGTTGCCCCCGGGCAAGACGGCGAGGCGCTCAGACCACCGGAGATCCGCGGCGACCTCGAGGGCATCGTGACGCGGACCCCGATGTCCTATCGGGTCGGCTACAGTTTCAGGCCGACGCTGCGCATCGACAACGAGTACCTGGACCGCGACTGGGACACGCCCGAGGACATCGACTTCGGGTATGAGTACTCGACGCTGACCACGAATAACAGTCTCACGGGCACCTACCTTCTCGGCTTCTATGATCGCTTATTCGAAGTCGACGGCACGCTCCGAACGAACGGCCGCTACCGCGATTTGTACAACGAGTGGGACCCCGATGACCCCGGGATCGAGCGACTGCGCACCGATTCATTCGACTACAGCTCACTGACTGTGGGGAACGACCTCACGGTGAGAACCTACCCGGCGCAGGACAACGCCTACATCGGTGACTCGACGCTTTCCTACACCCTGAACGCGACCTACTTCCGGCGCGCATATGACGGGTTGGACCGGTTTGACGATCCGGTATACAGCAACTACTTTATCGACTGGACGACGGAGTACGTGTCGGCCCACAACATCGCCGGAGATCTGCGGGTGGATTACTGGGACGCGACGCAGTCACTGAGAGTGGTAGGGAACCTTCCCCCGATCGATAATCGTTACGACGGAACGTTGACGCTGGTGACGGGGCCATTGACCTCCAGAGTACAGACATCCGCGTTGCACGAGAACGACGTGTGGGTCTACGAGCCCCTGCGTGTGACAGAGACGCTCGCGTTCGGCGACAACGTGAGTCTTCGCGAGCAGTTCGTCTACGACATAGAGGAAGATCGGCCTGACTCGAGCGAGACAAACCTGAAGCTGTGGTGGCTCACCGGCGATTACCGCGCCGAGCATGCACTCGGCTATGAGTTCAACGATACCGCGAACACCTTCGAGGAGACGGAGGACGAGGCATTCCGTCCGGTTGAGGCCGCCGTCGGGCTCGATATCGACTATGAGACGGACCCGTTCTGGAAACGCAGAGTCAACCTCGGCTTCGGCATCAACTCGGACCTCAGGATGGATCTGCAGCGCTTCACCCAGAGCAGCCTGGACTTCGAGTTCAGTTTTACGACGCGCGTCTATGAGTTTCTCGATCTGTCGATATCGTCCACGTCGAGTAACGGACTGATGTATCGCTACGTGCCCGCTCTTGCCGAGAGGGTGGGCGTGGAGCCGAAGAACGGGTTCGGTGACCTGTTGCGATCCTTCAACTTCTTCAACATTGAGGATCGCCGGGAGTCGGACTTCAACCTCAAGCGGGTGGATGTTGATGCGACGCACTACCTCGGTGACTGGGTGCTGACATTCCGCTACTCGGGGGTGCCCGAACAGGTGGAGAGTGATGCCGGCCGGGACCGGTTCGAGTGGCAGCGGGAGTTCGCTATTTTCCTCGAGTGGATGCCGATACCGGAGCTCAACACCGATATTCAGGTAACTGATGATGACGGAGTGACCTATGGCCGCCGCTAATCGCGTGGTAGCGGAGCACCTCTTGACCGCCTATGCGGGTGAATCTATACTTTTTCGCGCGAAGGAGATGTTGTATTGAGCCGGAATGCGGCCGTAGTGCTGGAGAGTCCGCACGTGCTGAGTGAAGTCTGTGGCGCGAATGACAGTAACCTGCGAGTGATGGAGGAGCTACTCGGAGCACGTATCCTCTCACGAGGCAACGAGCTGTTTGTTGAAACTGATGACACCGAGACCCAGGACCTGCTGTCCGATATGCTGGGTGAGCTCAAAGAACACGTGAATATGGGCCAGTCGCCGAACCCGGACCTGATTCGAGCGGTGTATGACTCTCTGACTCAGAACACCGAGGAGCAGCGCCGGGAGTTCAAGAACACCAGCATCAATATCACCGCGACAGGCGCGCAGGTGTTTCCCCGCAGCTATGCGCAGGCGGTCTACATCGGCGCGATGACGGATTACGACATGGTCTTCGGAATCGGCCCGGCCGGGACCGGAAAGACATACCTTGCGGTGGCACACGCCCTGCGCGAGGTGCTCTCGCGCAGGAAACGCAAGCTGATCCTGACTCGCCCGGTGGTCGAAGCAGGGGAGCGGCTGGGATTCCTTCCGGGCGACCTGGCCCAGAAGATAAACCCCTATCTGAAGCCGCTCTACGACGCGATGGAGAGCCTCGCTCCGGGGGAAACCATCCAGAAGCTCGAGGACGATCGGGTCATAGAGATTGCACCGCTTGCATACATGCGGGGTCGAAGCCTGAACGACTGCTACATCATCCTCGACGAGGCGCAGAACACCACGCAGGAGCAGATGAAAATGTTCCTCACCCGCATCGGTGAGGGCTCCAGGGCGGTCATCACCGGGGACATCACCCAGGTTGATCTGCCCGACCGCAGAAAGTCGGGGCTCCTTCATGCCATGAAGATTCTCGGCACAATCCCCGAGATTCATTTCAGCTATTTCACATCACGCGACGTGGTGCGAAATGCTCTCGTGAAGAAGATCATCGAGGCATACGAGGCGGAGGCCCACTAACGCCCGTGTGTTCACCGATCGCGAACAGCGTCGACATCTCCTCCGAATCGGTGGAGCCTCCATCGTGGCTCCCGGCTGTCGAGGTCTTCGTTGAGCGAGTCCTCGATAAGCTGGGAATCTCGGGCTGGGAGCTGTCGATTCTGTTCTGTGACGACACCTTCATCCACAATCTCAACGCAGAGTATCGCGGTATCGATGCGCCGACCGACGTCCTCAGTTTCTCTCAGACCGAGGGGCCGGGCGTGGAGCATCCGGTGCCGCCCCGCGCAGGAGAGGCGACGCCGGTGGCGGCCGGTGACATCGTCATATCCCTTGACACATTGCACCGTCAGGCGGCGGAATACGAAGTAGAACTCGAGGAGGAACTGAAACGGCTACTGATACACGGCATCCTGCATCTGGCAGGACACGATCACGGCGAGAAGCACGACGACGGCGAAATGATGGGCATACAGGAGGGCCTTCTGAGTCAGTTAACGGAGGAACACCTATTTTGAAAAACCTCAAGTTCATTCGCAAGCTCTTCAGCGGAGAAGAGAAGAACGAAGAGGGTGATCATCTAACACTGGAGAAGCAGGACATGATCCGCGGTGTGCTGCGTCTCTCGGAGAAGACCGTGAAGGAGGTCATGGTGCCGCGAATCGACACCGCCTTCATCGGTCTCGAGTACTCCACCAAGGAGCTGATCGAGACCATCGACGGCCGCGGTTTCTCCCGATTTCCGGTGTACAAGGATACCATCGATAACGTCGTCGGAATTCTCTATGCCAAGGACCTCATCAAGTACCTGACCTCTCGTGAGGACATCAACATCGAGCGGATCATCCGCAAGCCGTACTTCGTCCCCGAAAGCAAGCGTCTCGACTCTCTGTTGCGCGAAATGCGGCGAAAGCGGGTCCATATTGCGGTGGCCGTCGACGAGTACGGCGGGGTCTCGGGTGTGGTCTGCCTCGAGGACATCATCGAGGAAATCGTCGGCGACATACAGGACGAGTTCGACAACGAGCGCGAGGATATCCTCGAGATCGGAGAGAACGTGTACCTCTGCGATGCGCGGGTGGATATCGGGGATCTCAACGAGGAGCTCGAGCTCGACATCCCCGACGAGGATTTCGATACCCTCGGCGGTTTCGTCTTCGATCTCTTCGGTAAGATTCCCGTGCGCTACGAGAAGGTCAGTTACCACGGAATGGACTTCATCATCCAGGAAATGGACGGTCACAAGATAAAGACCGTGAAGATTGTCGCCGGTAACGGCACGCAGGAAGGAACGGGTGAGCGCGCGTACGCGACCTGATCGGACCGGCACGCCGCCCGCCCTCGGCGCCGGTCCCGCGCTCGACCCGCAGCCCGTCCGCGGGAGGGCGCGTCGTCCCCGGGTCCGCGTTCTGCTTCTCGTGGCGCTCCTGTGCCTCGGCGGGGTTTCTCCGGTTGCGGGACAGGACAGTCCGGTCTCGCTCTACCGGCAGGCGCAACAGGCGCTCGCCCAGGGCGAGCCCTTCCGCGCGGTGGAGCTTTTCACCGCAGCGCTCGAGCAGAATCCCTCATATGCAGACGCTCTGCGCGGTATTGCGGAGGCTTACTACGAGCTCGGCGAGTACGACCGGGCGTTCGAGCATGCAGAGCGGTACCTGCGAACCGCCTCCGACCTCGCCCGCGCGCGTAACCTCCTTGCCAGGGTTCACATCGGCCTCGGGAATCTCGACCGCGCGGAGGAGCTCTACACCAGTGTGCTCTCCGAGAGCCCGAATAATCTCGAGGCCACCATCGGCACCGCCGAGCTCGCCGTTGCCAGGGACGCCACCGAAACCGCACTTGCGCGCTTCGAGAAGGCCCGTCGACTTGCACCCACGAACCGGAGGGTTCTCCTCTCCCTTGCCCTCGTGCACCGCTACGCCGGCCGCGCCGAGGCGGCCGAGCGCTACACCATGCTTGCACTGCAGCATCACCCCGAACATCCCCTCGCACACCTGCTTGCCGCGGAGTACTTTCTCGAGCAGGGCCGCCTCGACCGTGCTTCTACAGAGGCGGAGCTTACCCTCTCTCTGCGTCCGGAGAACGAAGATGCCCTCATGCTCAGGGCGCGGATCGCGTTCCTGCGCTCCGATTACGAGAATGCCGCCTCGCACGCCGGTGAGGTGATCGGGGCGAACCGTGCGAACGAAGTCGCCTGGTACATTCGGGCGGTGTCACTGGAACGGCTGGATCGTATCGACGAAGCCATCGAAACGCTGGAGCTCGCCATACGCGCCGTGGATGACAGCGAGTTCCTGCGGCTTTTCGCCGAACAGGTTCTGCGCGAGCACCGCGATCCAGACGACGAGCTGCGTTCCTCCTACGCGAGCTTTCACTTCGACCGTGCTTCGCGCTTTGAAGACGAGAATCTGCTCTCGCGTGCGCTCGTCGCCTATCGCCGGGGTCTGAGGCTCGATCCGTATGCCCGCAGGGGCCGCATCGGCTTCGCCGAGATTTTCCGCACGCGGGGCGCCCCGTCGAAGTACCTCCGTGAGCTCGAGGTGCTTGCAGCAGTCGGGGATGAAGACCGCTTTCTCTCAGACCGCATAGAGAGCTTCCGCAGCGCCCTCGCGGAGACGCCTGCACGGGAGTGGGGTGTCGATCAGTTCTCCCTCGAGCGCCTCCCGTTCGCAATCGATCTTTTCGTGAGCCCGGAGAGAAGCGTTCTCAGCCATCCGGACGGGGCTGTGGTGTACGGTGAGTACCTGCGAGACCGCCTGATCTCGCAGGAGATGCTCTCCGTGCTCCGACCGGCGGCGATCGCAGACGGCTTCGCCCAGGCCTACGGTACCGCCCGGGCGTCGGGATCCGACTACTTCCTCATTGTCGGTGTGGAGGAGGTGGATCGAAGTATCCGACTCGATGGCGAGCTGTTTCTCTCGCGCACGGGTGAGTCGCTGAACCGTTTTCGCGCCTACCGCACCGGCAACGACCGTATCGAACGGGCGGTGGGCGGCGTGGTGGATGCTGTGGCGGCCTCGCTGCCGCTTCGTGGACGGTTGCTCGAGCGACGAGGAGAGCGTGGCCTTGTTTCTATCGGTTCGCTCGACGGCCTCGAAGCAGACGATGAGCTCGTCATCGTTCGCGAGGGCGGGGTCATGCTCGGCACCGAGGAGCCCGGCTACCGGTTTTCCGAGTCCGAAACCGTCGGCACATTCGTGGTGACACGAACCGACGCCCTCGTCTCGGAGGGGACGGTCTCGAGGCGCGGGTTTTTCGACCTCATTTCGGTCGGGGACGTGGTCGTGCGGGCTCCGAGTGAAGACGCGCCGGCCGTCACGCAGCAGACACCCGCGTTTCCCGCCCTGTATCGTGAGTTGCGGCGCATCCGCTGACGGCAGGGCTTCGTTGACAGCGGCAGTGCGTTTTCGTATAGTGGCCGTAGTAAGCGTTACATAAGAAAGAGTTCCGCATCCCGTGCGCAAGGGGATGCCTGTCGGTTCGAAGAAGGGGAAGAACATGTCCGTTCGCACTATCAAAGATGCAGATCTGAAGAACAAGAGAATCATCGCGCGCGTCGATTTCAACGTACCGGTGAAAGACGGTGGGGTAGCGGACGATACCCGCATCCGCGGGGCGCTGCCCACTATACAGTACGTGCTCGATCAGCCCGGCGCCAGCCTCATTCTCATGAGTCACCTGGGGCGGCCCAAGGGGAAGCGGGATGACGCTTTGAGTCTCAAGCCGGTCGCGGATCGACTCTCGGAGCTGCTCGGCAAGACGGTCAAGATGGCGCCGGATTGCGTCGGCGAAGATGTGGAGAAGTTGGTGAGCGAGCTCGCCCCGGGCGAGGTGCTGTTGCTCGAGAATCTGCGCTTTCACAAGGAAGAAACCGACAACGATGCCGAGTTTGCGGGGAAGCTGTCACGACTTGCCGACATCTACGTCAACGACGCCTTCGGCACGGCCCACCGCGCCCACGCCTCCACCGAAGGAATCACGCGACATCTTCCGGGATTCGCCGGGTTTCTTATCGAAAAGGAAGTTGCCTTCTTCGAGCCGGTGGTAAAATCGCCCCAGCAGCCGTTTGTGGCGATTATCGGTGGCGCCAAGGTCTCGACGAAGATCAGCGTGCTCGAGACGCTGCTTCCCAACACCAGCACCCTGGTGATCGGCGGCGGTATGGCCTATACCTTCCTGAAGGTGCAGGGGCATGAAATCGGAAAGTCCCTCGTCGAAGAGGAGTACCTCGACACCGCCAGGAACCTGCTCAAAAAGGCCGAAGATGCCGGCGTGGAGGTCGTTCTGCCGGTTGATCACGTCGTCGCCGGGGAGTTCTCCGAGACCGCCACGCCGGAGTCTCTCGATGATGTGGAGATTCCCGCAGATAAGCTCGGCATGGACATCGGGCCGAAGACCATAGCGAAGATCAACGACGTCATCGCGGGCGCGAAGACGGTGCTGTGGAACGGACCCATGGGAGTCTTCGAGTTCGACGCCTTTGCAAAGGGCACGCTCGAGATTGCGCAGAAGGTTGCGGCCGCCGATGCCACGACCATCGTCGGTGGTGGCGATTCGGTTGCCGCGGTCAACAAATTCGGTCTCGCCGAGAAGATCGATCACGTGTCTACCGGCGGCGGGGCCTCTCTCGAGTTTCTCGAGGGCAAGACGCTGCCGGGAATAGCGGCAATCTCGAACGAAGGGAGTTAACAGGATGGCACGTACACCGTACATGGCCGGCAACTGGAAGATGCACAAGACCGTTTCCGAGGCGCGAGTGCTTGCGTCGGAGCTTGTCAGCGAGCTCTCGGGCGCCTCTGCGAAGCTTATGATCGCGCCGCCGTTTACCGCGCTTTCAGCGGTTTCCCAGGTCGTCTCGGATTCCCCGATACGGCTCGGCGCTCAGAACATGGCACCCGAGGAATCCGGGGCGCATACCGGAGAGGTCTCGGTAGCGATGCTCGCCGACGTGGGCGTGGAAGTGGTGATTCTCGGACATTCCGAGCGCCGACACGTCTACGGCGAAACCGATGAGCTCATAAACCGTAAAGTGAAGCTTGCACTTGCGCATGAGATGGAGGTCATCCTCTGTGTGGGCGAGACCCTCGAAGAGCGCGAGGGCGATCGTGCGGAGACCGTAGTGCAGGAACAGCTTGCCGCCGGCCTCGACGGCGTCGGCGAGGATCAGCTCTCGCTCGTAACTATTGCCTACGAACCGGTGTGGGCAATCGGCACCGGCCGCACGGCCACGCCGGAAGACGCGGATGCCATCCATCAGATCATCCGCAACCGGTTTTCCACCATGTACTCGGCACAGGCCGCGGAAAACATGGTCATTCAGTACGGGGGTTCGGTAAAGCCGAACAATATCGTGGGCCTCATGGCCAAGGGAAACATTGACGGTGCGCTTGTCGGCGGAGCGTCGCTGAAGGCGGAGACCTTCGTTCCCATCGCCACCTACGATCGCACGTAAGGCCCCCGAAGCAGGAGATTGTAAATGGGATTTTTGAGTATACTTCTGTTGGTCATCTTCGGAATTACCGCTGTGCTTCTCGTTGTTCTCGTCCTCCTCCAGGACGAGGGAGGAGAAGGACTCGGTGGAATTTTCGGCGGCGGTGGCCAGGCTCAGCAGGGCGGCCGGCGATCCGGGAATATCCTTACGAAGGCCACCTCGGTTCTCGGAGCGGTGTTCCTGGTGACGGCTTTCGCGCTTGCCTGGCTCAACCGAACGCCTGAAATGGGCGACGTCGAGCAGGCTGCGCGGCAACTCGAGTCCGACAGCGGTGTCGAGTGGTGGCAGGCCGAAGAGGATGCGGAGCCTGAAACCGGCACCGACCTCGAGGGCGGCACCATCGAACAACAGGACGACGAGGACCAGTAGGCTCGACGGCCGGGCTATTATCATGCGAGTTGCGACCGTCTTCTTCCCTCACGGAAACCGCGAACGACTGATGCACCTGGCAAAGGCGCTCAGTCGGGGCATGGAGTCTCAGGGGCATGAGGTCGACCTGATTGACGGGTCGCGGGATGTGAACACGAAGCTGAGCATCTACGGGTACATCGCCGTGGGCACCGAGGCGACCAATCTCTTCGGCGGGAAAATCCCGTCGCGGGTTGCGGAGTTTCTCGGCTCGGCCGGCATGGTCGCCGGCAAGAAATGCTTCGCATTCGTCCCGAAACGCTTCATCGGTGGCGGACGGACGTTGAAGCGCATCATGAACGTTATGGAGCATGAGGGCATGTTCCTGAAGCTATCCGATTCGCTGTCCTCGGTGGAGGAAGCGGAGGAAATCGGCAAGAGACTGAGCATCGGGTAATCCGACGGGCGATCCCATCGGGCGACCCCGGAAATTGACGCGTCGGGTGGCCAACGCGTACATTACCGCGATACAGTAGGAAGCCGTGCAGACGTATTACGATATACTTGGGGTGGATGCCTCCTCGTCTCACGAGGAGATCAAGAAAGCCTTTCGTCGCAAAGCAAAACAGCTGCACCCCGATGTCACGCGCGCGGAGCGCGACGTGTCGCGAATTCATACGCTCATACAGGCGTACGAGACGCTCGGCGATCCGTTACGACGGGCGGAGTACGACAGAACGCACTTCATCGTCGCGGGGCGTGACCGGTTCGACTACCGGGATTTCCTGAAAGGGCAGACAGACGACCCGCGCAGTCAGTCGAAGCTGATATTCTTCGACCTGCTGCACAACAGGCCGGGCGATGCGCTCGAGACCTTCGAGGACGTGTTTCTCGGATTGCCCGATCGCCTCGAGCCGTACATGGACCGTGAGGACTTCATGGATTGCTCCTTCCTGCTGGCCGAGGAGTATGAACGACGCGCGGAATACCTTGCGGCGTATCGTCTGCTGGCGAGAACCGCGGAGCTCGAGCTCGAGCTTGCGTACTTCAAGCACTTTTTCGAAGAGGTGATTCACAGGCTCCGAAACATCGTATGCGTGAAGATGCTCGGACAGGTTGCGAACGAACGCATCATCGGATGCCTGGAGAACCTGATAGCGATGGGAATGCCCCGCAAGGATACCGCATTCTTTTTCAAGAAGGCGGCCGAGCTGTACCTCGAGCAGGATGATACGGTCACCGCGGGCGTGTACCTCAGGCGCGGCCTGGAGCTCGATAGCAAGCTGGCCGGAGCAAAGAAAATCCGCGAGAAAATCGCCGGAGTAGTATGACCGGAGTGCATGATATGAGAAATACGACGACAAAGAGAATCGGCTCCATCCTCATTCTCCTTCTGACCGCACTTGCTCCCGTGGCTGCGCAGGTGCTCGATCAGCCCGTAGCGGTGGTTCGCCTCTATGAAACGGTGAATATCGGACAGCGGGAAATGCGTGAGCAGGAGCGGCTGCTCGAGCGGCAGCTCGGCCGTGACCTGACTGCAGAGGATCGGCGCGATCTCCTCGAGGCGCAGATAAACGAGATCCTCATTACGCAGGCCGCAGCGGAGCGAAACGTTCGCGTGAACGAGGAAGAGTTGCAGCAGGCCGTTGCGCAGCAGAGGGCATCGGTAGGACAGCCCATCAGCGACGCTCAGTTCCGCCAGCTCGTCCAGCAGCAAATGGGGCTCTCCTGGGAGGAGTATCGGGAGCAGGTCCGCGAGCGCCTCATCCAGGAGAAGTTCATCATGGAGGAACAGCGCTCCGTTCTGGAGGGCGTTCAGGCCCCGAGCGAGCGTGACATTCGTGCCTTCTACGATGAAAACGCTACGCGCTTCACGAATCCCGCGATGGTGAGATTCCGGCACGTTTTCGTCGATACGCGAAACCTCTCCGAGGAGCGCGTCGCCGAGAAACGTGAGCGTGCCCAGGAGCTTCTCCGGCGCCTGCAGCGCGGAGACGCGAACTTCGAGGAGCTCATGGACGCATCGATGGATGATGCGTCGTACTCAGCCGGAGACTTCGGCTACCTCATGCGGCAGAACCAGGAAGAGCGCAATCTCCTCGGGCAGGACTTCATCGAATCGGTGTTCGCCCTCGAAGAGGGTGAGGTAAGCGACGGGCTTCTGGAATCAAATGTGGGTTTTCACATCGTGCAGGTCACCAATAGTCGACAGGCCCGGGTTCTCGGCCTGAACGATCCCGTACTTCCGGGGCAGAGCACGACGGTGCGGGACCAGGTGCGCAACTATCTGTTGTCCACCCAGCAGCAGAGGGCGTTCCAGCAGGCACTACAGGAGGTGGTTGAGGATCTTCGCGCGCAAGCGGAGGCGGAAGGAGATCTGACCGTCTACGAGGAGAACCTCGACTGGTAACTCATGGGCCTGCGTAGAAAAGGCCGCGTCATCGCGTTTCAGGCACTATACTTCTGGGATGTCACGCATCCTGACCTGGAAGACCTCCTGATGTTCGACTGGCTCGATGACGCCGATCCGAGCGATGAGAGTGGCGAACAGTCACGTACATTTGCCCGCCTCATTCTCTCGGGTGTTCTGGAGAATATCGACAGCGTCGACGAGGCGATACGCCGGCAGCTCGAGCACTGGGATTTTTCCCGATTGAGCTGGGTCGACCGGGCAATCCTCCGTCTCAGCACCTACGAACTGCTCTTCGCGCGTGACATTCCCCCGTCGGTAACCATCGACGAGGCGATCGGAATCGCGAAGCAGTTTGGAGCCGACGACTCGTTTCGCTTCATAAACGGGGTGCTCGACGCCGTAAAACGGGAAAGTAGTGAGGCATGATCCGGCGCGAAACGCTGGTGGGCGTGCTTTCAATCACCGTGGGGCTTCTGACCGCTGCGGTTGCAGCCCTTCTCATCGTGACCGAGGTGCGCGGCGGACGAGCCGAGCGGGCCGTTGACGCGGCACTTACTCGCGCGGACCGCGCAATCGAGCAGGGGGACCTGCCCGCGGCCGAGGAAGCTCTTCTCGAGGGGGCCGCGGCCGCGCGGACCGCACCTCAGTGGCTGTCGCTCGCGAAGCGCGCCTACCGTATCGCTGAATCAACCGGGGACATGAGGCCCGCTGCCGACCTGGCGGCCCGGGGCACTCGCGCGGCGCCGAATGACCTCGACCTCCGCGCGGTAGCGGTACACGCCCATATTCGTGCCGGTCTACCTGGCGAGGCCCTGCTGCTTCTCGAGGATATTCCCTCGACGACGCGGCTTGATGCGCTGCAGGCGGAGGCCCGGCTGGCGGCGCGGTCGTTGAGCGGTGACGCGCTCGACCCTGCCGCGACGTCCGCCGAACGCAGGGACGGGTTGGCCGAAGGGCAGTTCTCCGTCCTCGTGGGCCTGGACCGCGTGAGCCCGGCTTCCGACTTCGCGGCTGCCTTTGACCTCACCCGGGCCCAATCCTTTGCCGTGAACGAGACCCTTCGCCTCGCCGAGATCGGTAATGCCGACGCGGCCCTCGGTGCTCTCGAGGAACGCAACCTCGTCAGCTCCTTTCCCGTGCTTGCCGCCTTTCTAGCCTACGACCTCGAAGACTATGAGCGCTACGAGACCCTTCTGCAGGCGATGAGCCCGCGCGCTGCGGTGAGGCCGGAGCAACTCATGCTGCAGGCAGACATTGCAATGCTTCGCGGAAACTACGCGGCTGCGGGCGCAGTCTACGAGGATCTGCGCGCGACGGCTCCCGCATTCTCTCCCGAGCAGTACCTGAACGCCGCCTGGCTGCAGCGCGGCAACCGCCAGGCCGCACGTGATATTCTTTCGAGCCGCGGGAATCGTTTCTCCGCATTCACCGATATAGCCAGGGCGGAAATCCTGCTGGCCTACGAGGAGGACCAGTCTGCGTCCCGGCGTCTCCTCGAACGCCGGCGGAGCGAGGTTGCCGATCCGGTGGTCCTCGATACCCTCTCGATGCACCTTTTCGAGCGGCGCCGGGGATCCGTGGCCGGCGTCGTCTCGCGGCTGTGGACCCTTGTGAACCGCCATCCCGAAAGCGAGCTCCCGGTACGCTACCTCGGCTGGTACGTCGTCTCTACCGGCAACTGGCCGGAGCTTTCGGTGCTCCTCGACCGCAGGCTCGACACCGCCCGTGAGATCGGTGCGCTCTACGAGGGTATTCTTGCGGTGAGGGGCCGGAATTGGTCTCGTGCACTCGAGTTGTTTTCCGCGGAGGACAACCGCAGCTGGCAGGCTGCGCACAATGCGGGGCTGGCGGCAATAGGGGCCGGCGCCCCGGCGTCTGCTCACGAGCATTTCGAGGAGGCGTTGCGCCGGCTCACGGATGCCGCTTCGGTTCCGCAGGTCGGCGAAGAGGCTCGCGGGCGGCATCGTTCCCGGATTCTCGCCGCCGATGGGCTTGCACACGGGCTTCGGGGCAATTACGCTGCGGCCTATCGACGCGCCGCCGAGGCGGTTGAGCTTGATTCGGGCAACGTTCGGGCGCGATATTTGATGACGACCTTCTCGGACCGGCTGTGAGTTCGTGCAGGTGAAAGGGACTGAGGCATGATCAAGATTAAGACGGCGAAACAGATCGAGGGAATCAGAGTCGCGTCCGATCTTCTCGTGGAAGTACTTGGTGCGCTGGAAGAACAGGTTGCGCCGGGGGTGACGACGGGCGACCTCGACCGTCTGGCTCGTGAGATGATTGCGGAGCGAAACGCACGGCCGGCCTTTCTCGGCTACATGGGGTTTCCTGCGGCACTCTGCACCTCGGTGGATAGTGCCGTTATCCACGGCATCCCCAACGACGTCCCTCTCGAACAAGGGCAGGTTGTGAGCATCGACTGCGGGGTGGAGTATCAGGGCTATTACAGCGACTCCGCGCTGACTATCCCTGTGGGTCGCATTTCCGATGATGTTCAACGGCTCATGGACGTCACAAAGAAGAGTCTCGCACTCGGAATCGAGCAGGCACGGGTCGGGAATCGGGTCAACGACATCTCCCGGGCCGTCTATGAGCATGTGTCTCAGTTCGGCTATGGCGTCGTTCGGCCGTACTGCGGGCACGGCGTCGGACTCGACATACACGAAGACCCCCAGATCCCGAATTACGTAGGTTCCGGACCCAATCCACGCCTCAAACCCGGGATGGTGGTCGCCATCGAACCCATGATCAATCTTGGGGGAGATGACATCGACGTACTCGACGACGACTGGACAGTCGTCACGATCGACGGGTCGATCTCGGCCCACTTCGAGCACACCATCGCGATCCACAGCGACCGCACGGAGATTCTCACCAGCCGCAACGGCGGCGGCGTGTAGAGCTATGTTGTTGGAACTGTGGTGTAACGACGGGGTGTAACAAGCGACGGACGGCACGCTATACTGCGCACGCGACGCGCAATTGGAGGCTATATGGCTAGGGGCAAGGCGCTTTATTCACGCAAGTTTTTCCTCGCGAATCTGGTGATGGTCGGCATTATCGTAGGGTTCGCGCTCTCAACGCTGGTGTTTTCGTGCTCGACGCGACTGGAGCCCGGCGACAGCGCCTTCGCCCAGGAGCCGGGTACCACTCCGGAGATCAACGTGTCTTCGCTCCAGGGCTCGTTCCGCCAGGTGTCCACTGCGGTGCTGCCGAGCGTCGTCAAGATCACGGTTGCCGAAGGTGGGGACGGGGATGAGCAGGGCAACTTTCCCTGGTTCGAGTTTTTCTTCGGAGAGCCTGACGGTGACCAGCCGCGTCGGCCGCGGGGCCTCGGCTCCGGGGTCATCGTGGAGCGGGACGGAGATACATACTACGTGCTGACCAACGATCATGTCGTCGCGAACGGTGATAACATTCAGGTCAGCCTCGACGACCGCAGCGAAGTCGATGCGGAGCTTATCGGAAGCGACCCGCGGAAAGACCTGGCCATGGTTGCCTTCGAGTCCGATGAGGACATTCCGGTTGTGCGCCTCGGAGACTCCGACGCCCTTGCCGTTGGCGACTGGGTGCTGGCCGTCGGGAGTCCCTTCGGCCTGCAGTCGACGGTTACCGCCGGTATCGTGAGCGCGGTGGGACGCCGTGGAGGACCCCAGGGCAACATCAGCGACTTCATCCAGACCGATGCCGCCATAAACCAGGGAAACTCCGGCGGTGCGCTGGTGAATCTCCGTGGTGAGGTCGTGGGCATCAATACCTGGATCACCTCCCAGACCGGCGGCAGCATAGGCCTCGGATTCTCCATCCCCATCAACAACGCAAAGACCGCAATTTCAGACTTCATCGAGTCCGGCGAGGTACAGTACGGCTGGCTGGGCGTGAGCATTCGTAACCCCTCTCCGGTGCTCGCGGAGGACATGGGTATCGAGGAGCAGGACGGGGCCTTTGTTTTCCACGTCTTCGAGGATTCTCCCGCCGATGAAGGCGGGATCCAGCCCGGTGACTTCATGAAGGCGATCAACGGAACGCCCGTAGAGAACGCCGACGACTTCATACTGCGCGTCGGGGATCTCGTCGCCGGCGAAGTGGTGGAGTTCGATCTCATTCGGCTCGGAGAGCGACAGACCATCGAGGTCACGATCGGACGCAGGGCGGACGAGGAAACCATCGCACAACAGAGCCCGCGTGCATGGCCGGGCATGAGCGTGCTGCCGCTTACCGACGAAGTGCGCTCGCAGGCGGACATAGAGAGCTCCACGTCCGGAGTGCTTATTATCAACGTGGAAAGCCGGACCCCGGCGGCGGCTGCAGGTTTCCGCCGTGGGGACATCATCACCAGGATGAACGGCTCCCGGGTGCGCTCGGTCCTGGATTTCTATCGAGAACTGAATGATGAAGGGGTCGATGAGGTAGCGTTTACCTACGAGCGTGAGGGCGAGGAAAGCACCGTCTCCATCGTTCGATGATGCAAGAACAAGAGTGAGGTTTCATGGCCGACGTCAAGAAGGAGTTCATTCCCTATGATGTGGTGCGGAACAACGCGCTGAAGCTGGCGCACCGCATCCATCAGGAGGGGTTCGTACCGGATGTGATCTACGTGAGCCTCCGTGGCGGCGCGTACCTCGGGAATGTGATAAGCGAATACTTCAAGTTCGTCAGGCGGACCGGCAGGCCGGTGTTCTACGCCGCCGTCGTTGCGCGCTCGTACTCGGATATCCACGAGCATGACCAGGTGATGGTGGACGGTTGGACCTATGATCCGCACTACCTGCGCAGTGGTGACAGGGTACTGCTCGTCGACGATATCTTCGACTCCGGGCGCACCGTCAACCACCTCGTCAATATCATCCTCCAGAAGGGCATTCCCCGGGAGGATATCAAAATCGCGGTTCACGACTACAAGATTCGAACCTTCAGCGATGAGCGCCTGCCGATTCATCCCGACTATTACTGCCGTAAACACGAAATAACGCGTCCCGAAGACGACAGCTGGGTGCATTACCTCAGTCACGAGCTCGTCGGGCTCACGGAAAACGAGATAGAGGTCAACTACGCTGCCGATAAGGAAGTAGTGGAGATTCTCAAAGAGATACGATGAAGCGTCTGCTGCTCGTCCCCGCATTGTTTGCGTGTCTGACTGTTGTGTCCGTCGCCCAGAGCGATTCGGCCCCCGGCGGCGACTCAGCGGGGCGCCCGGATCCCGGCGGTTCGGCTGTTGCGCTCTTCGACCCGCCCGCCGGACGTTACGAGAAGAACGTGCTGCTTTCTCTCGGGGGATCCGTCGGCGAGACCGCGCCGGCGCGGAGTCCCTCGGCGACTCGCTCCCGCCGGCTCGAATACCGTGTCTCAGGCGTCGGCGCCTCGGACTTCGTCGGCTATCAGGGTCCTCTGCAGCTCAGCGCCCTCCCGGGCGAGCAGCGCACCTATCGGGTTACGGCCCGGGTCATGGATGGCGATGAGGTGCTGCGCGAGGAAGAGGCGCGCTACACCATAGACCGTCGCCTGCCGCCTGCGCCTGAAATATCAGAGCTCTCGGGCTTCTACCGCGAACCGGTGGAGGTCGGCTTGGCTGCGCCCCGGGGCGCCTCCGTTTACTATGCCGTCGAAGGTGCAGGTTTCTCGGAATGGGACGGAACCGACATCCGTCTCGCCGGGGAAGCCGGTGCGCGCGTTGAGTATCTCGTTGAGGCGTTCTCGCGTTTCGGTGACGGGCCTGCAGGACCCGTTTCCTCGCGCAGAATCGTTATCGACCGTGTATCCGCGGAGCCGCCGAGCGGCATCAAAATCGGAAGTCCCGTCGCAGGAGCGTGGGCGAACCGGCAACTGCTCTATGTCGAAGAGACCGGGTTCTCGGAGATTCGCTACACAACCGACGGCAGCGATCCTTCGCGGGGGGGAACCCTCTATGAGGGCCCGGTGCTCCTGGAAACCGACGGTACTGCGCGGCTTCGGGTGCGCGGCGTTACCGAGAGCGGAGAGGCCTACCGCGAAAGCCTGGAGTTCAGCGCGGGCTCGCGGCAACTCCTCGAGGTGGAACAGGGGGTGCGCACCGAGTCTTTCGAGCTGGGCCCACCCTCGGACGGGGTGTACCGGTACCGGAGATCGAGCGGCGATGCAGCCGCCGAGACAGGCGCTCTGTTCTCCCGGCCGATATCGCTGACGGTTCAACGGGGAAGCCGTCGAGGGGCCGAGGTCCGGGTCGACGGCCCGGTCGATCGGCGTGATGAGGCTGCGTCGTTCAGGTACTTCTTTCTGCTCGACGGCCGTGTGCCTACGCCGCCGGAGGTCACCATTGACGTGGACGGCCGGGATGCACTGGTGAGTATGACCGGCAGCCGGGGCGCGGCGGTGGAATACGAGGTGCGGATCGACGGCAGCAGCGTCTCTGAGGGAAGCTACGACGGACCTATCGAGGTAACGCTGCCGGCCGGACGCGAATCCGGTGAGATCGAAGTGACGGCGGTCTCCGCCTATGGCGACGCGCGTGTGAGCGAGCCCGCCACCGTGCGTCGCACTTTCGACAGTAGTCCGCCGGCGGTGCCCTCGCTGGAGTTGCCTGAGGGTGGACCCGCGGCGTCGGTGCTACTTCCGGTGCGTGCCGAGGCGGAGAGCACCGTCCTCTACGAGATCGCCTTCGACTCCGAGCCTGGCGAGCCCGACTCGTTTTCGCCACGCCTGAAGACGACGTCACCCTTGCTGGCGCTTCCTCATGGCGTCGAGGGCCGGGCGTTCATTCGCCTGAGGGCTCGCGACGACGAGGGAAACTTGTCGGCATCCAGCCCCGTGTACCGGGTCGAACTGGACGCCCGGCCGCCGCAGCCGCCACGCATCATGATCGATCGCAACGTGGCCCGGCTCGCGGGCGACGGGATGCTGTACTACGCCCTCCACGACGGTGTGACACAAGGCGGTGGGGCGGGGGTCTACGCTCCCTACGAGGGACCCCTGCGTCTCGGTGGGCGCGCGGGCGAGAAGCTGCGCTATGAGCTCACCGCCTATGCGCGGGACGAAGCCGGTAACAGAAGCCGGACGGTGACGGTTCTCGAGGAGGTTGACCGTCGTATCCCGCGCGTCCCGGCTGCAATGTCGGTAACCGACGGTGCCCACTACGCTGAGCCCGAAGTTCGCTTTCAGGTCTCCGGCACCGCTGAAGATCTCAATCTGCATTACACGGCCACCACCGACGGGAGCGAGCCGCCCGAGCCGAAGCCGGAGGACGCCGTAGTGCCCCGAGACGGGGTGGCATTTGCCGCACCCGAGGGGTCGGAAGTCCCGGTTCATCTCAAAGTGGTTCCGCGTTTCGCAGGCTCGGATGTCACCGGGCGTGTGCGCGAGATCCGCTTTGCCATCGACCGGCGCGCGCCGGAGCTTCCGGCGATCTCCGGAATCGAAGCCGGTGGAAGCTATCCGGCTCCGCGGCGACTCGAGCTACAGCCCGCAGATCCCGGGGCAGACGACATCACTGTCGTGCTCCGTGAGACCGTCGGGGGTGGACAGACGTCGGAATCCACTTTTCGCTACAGCGAGCCGATTCTGCTTTCCGGCCGGGACGGCCGGGAGACGCTCTACGAGATAGACCTCCGCGTGACCGATCCTGCCGGCAATTCCCGCTCCCTCGAAGAGCCGATTCGCACCGTTGTCGACCGTAGCGCGCCCGTCGCCGGCGAAATCGTTTTAACCGGCGAGGATGGCACCTCGATTTTCGGCATGGCAACGAACGGTCCGGTCGTACTGCGTCCCTCCTCGGATCGGATAATGCGGTATGAGCTCGCCGAGGATGGTGCTCCCCCTGCGCCCGTGAGCTCGTCCTCACCACTCATTGGGGAAGGCTTGCGCCTTCCGGGCCGTTCCGGTGGGGAGGTCCTCTACCGTGTGGCCTATCGCAGCGAGGATGCGGCGGGTAATCTCTCCCAGGAGACGGCACGCCTCGTGATGGAAATCGACCGTCGCCCACCGCCGCCACCGGCAGCGCCGTCGATCCGCGTCGCCGAAGACGGGCGGTCTGCCCGGCTTGCGTGGAGCGCGGAGCCCGGGTACCGCACGGGATTTCGTGTTGTCGATGAGGACGAGGGCGAGTTCCGGGGCGCCGACGAGAGAAGCGAAGTCTCGTTCCCTCCGGGAGATGCGCGGGTGACCGTCGAGGCGATGCAGGTCGACGAGGTCGGAAATCGCAGCGAGACGCGGCAGTTCGAGGTTCGCGGCTTCACTGTCAGTCCGCGGCCCGAGCTCGGCGGCGTGAGGCCAGGCGAGACCTACGGGGAAACGGTGGTGCTCCGCAACCGTACCCCGGATGCCACGGTGCGCTACGAGCTCGCCACGGGGGACGACGAGCCCGATGAGCCCACGCGCTTCTCCGAAGAGTTGCCGGAAACGCTTCCGTTCGATGTCTCTCCGGGGGAGACACTGCGCTACACAGTCCACGCGCGTGCCTTCGATGCCGGCTCCCGTCCGTCCGGGGTGGTGCGGCTCTCGTTCACAGTCGACCGTACACCGCCTCCGCCTCCGGAGCTCGTGAATGCCCGCTCGGGGGATTTCTACACCGGTAGCAGAATGGTGGAGCTCGACGCTCCCGAGGGCGAGATACGGTATCGGCTCTCACTGGTACAGGAGGAAGCCGGCGACTTCCGCCCGTATGAAGATCAGGTGATGCTGAACGCGGTACGCGGACGGCTCGCGCACTATCAGCTCGAGGCCTACGTAGTGGATGGGGCGGGCAACAGAAGCGGAACGCCCCGCGTATGGGACCTGTACATCGATCAGGAGATCGTCTACGTGTCCGTAGACGGTGGGGCCGACGACCCGGACAGCGGCGCGGCCGCAGACGGCGGCAGAGAAACCCCGTTCTCCAGTCTTTCGGAGGCCGTGGATTTCGCCCTTTCACGCGAACGCCGGACCATTTTCGTCTCGAGCGGCAGCTACCAGGTATCCGTCCCACTTCGCGTCGATGGAGACCTCACCATCCAGGGAGGGCTCAGCTCGGAGACATGGCGCCGGGCCGACGGCCGGGTTACTGAGATAGTGACCTCCGACACCTTCAGCGGGGCCGCGCTCTTCGACGTGCGGAACGCCTCGCTGACCCTCGAGCGGCTCGGTGTGACCGCGGAGGGCGTGGCTGCACTCGACACCGAGCGCGGCACGATCTTCATGCAGGGTGTGTCGATGACCTCCGAGGGCGCGCCTCTTACGCTGGGGTTGGTCGATTCCACTGTCGAGGCCCGGAACAGCGATATCCGGGCGCACCAATTGACTGGAGATGCGGCGGTGTCCCTCGAGGAGAGCTCTGCTTCTCTGCAGGGCGTGACCATCGAGGCTGAGAGCTCGGGTGGTGATTACGCGGTTATTCACGCCGATCGGAACAGCGAGCTCGAGATTCTAAACGGTAGCGTAACGGCGGGGTCGGGTCGTCGATCTGCCGCACTAAGAGTCGACGCGAGTATTGCGAGAATCCATGACAGTGAGCTCCGCGCCGGCCCGGCCCGGGAGAGTAGCGACGTAATTCGCGCTCGCGGAAGTGACGTTCTGCTACGCGAAAGCCGCCTTGCGGCGTCCGAGGGGGCGTCGATCAGCACGGCGATCAGCACGAGTGGAGGCGAGCTCCGACTCGAGCGGAACACGGTCGAGGTAGAGGGTGAACGCGGCGCAACTGGTCTCTTCGCCCGTGGTAGCCGGGTCACGGCATCCCGCAACGCTTTTCGTTCGGGAGAAACCTCCGAGTTCCTTCATGTGGTATCTCTGCGCGACGTTACTGCAACCGTCGACACCAACCTTTTCCTCAGCGGTCGGAGCCGGGAAGTGATCGTGGGACGGATCGTGGGCTCTGAGACCTCCTGGTACAACAACACCATCCGCGGCGGCGTCGGATCACGTTTCACTCAGGGCTTCAATCTCAACGGCTCTTCGCGGGCCACGCTGGTCAACAACGTCGTCTTCCACGCGGGGGAGGGTACGGGCACAGCCGTCTACGCCAGCGAGGATGTTCGGTCGCTCGAGATCACTGCAAATGCCTTTGCGGGGTGGGATGCGGTTTACCGCCGGGCGCCCGACGGACGTCGGTGGTTGCCGCCGGGCGGGGACCCGGCCTCGGAGGCACGTACCGCCGGAGCACTGGATCGCCGCGATGACCTCCGCGCCGGATCAAACCTCGACCTTGCGGAGCAGGACGTGTTTGTCGATGATGTGCATCTCAGATCGGATGCGCCGCTCATCGATGCAGGCGTGTATGCAGGCAGCCTCGAGGGACCGCGAATAGACTGGGACGGTCAGGAACGCCCGCGCCCCGGCGAGGGCACTTACGACATCGGCGCAGACGAGTTCTTTCGGTAGGCCTCGAGTCGGCCGGCCGTCTACTCCCAGCTCCACTCTGGTTCGCCGCCGTCATAGGTGGCGCTCCAGAGACCGTCTCCGTTTGTCAGGGCGAAAAGCGTGTTGTTGTCCGAGTCGACGTAGAAGCCGTGAATAGAGGCGTCGGAGATATCTGCCGCGCGGTAGTTGTCGCCGTCGGGTCGGTCGGTGCCGAGGCCTGAGTCTACCTCGTAGTAACCGCCGGATGATGCTTCTCGGGTGTCCAGCCCGACGACCAGGCCGGTGAAGTCCGGGAAATCCACGTACGCGATGTCGGTGTAGCGGCGGTCGTTGTCGTCATTCTCAAGTTGCCAGGTTCCGGTGCCCGTCCAGTCGGTAATAAACGCTGTTTTCCCTTTCGGTGAACTCAGGTACAGACGTTCTTCGTTCGCACCAGTAGGAAACGCATTGGGAACAAAGGTCACTCCCGAGAACTGCACCATGCCGGAGGGGTGATCGCTCGATGGGGCAATATCCCCAGGGGTCCCAGTAGAACCGCTTCCTCCCTGGTAGCTTTCGAAGACTGCCCCAGAGGCTACGAAGTAGTAGTATGCACCGCTTCCGTCCCAGTATGCTGCTGCGCCGTCAATGATCTTCGGGACATCGGTCAGAACCTGAGTGGCAGCACCCTGCGGTTCGAAAACCAGATTGTAACTGCGCTTGTTGGAGTCTACCGTCACCGCGAAGAGCTCCTCGTCCGTCCCGTCCCCGTCCGGGTCGATCCCAATCAGCTTCGATATCTCCTTTCCCGGATTCCACACCTTCGTGAAGTTGTCGTTCGACGGGTTCAGTGTGAACAGCTCCGCTTTCGTGGACAGCGTATCAAAGAACGCCACGTAGATAATTCCGTTGACCGAAACAATATCCAGCGTATGCCCGTCCTCGTAGCCGGAGGGGTGTCCGACATCATCCCAGTCATTGTCCGTGCGGTCGCGAGCATATAACTGCCCGAGCGCGACATAGTACTTATCCTCGACCGCGTCATACACCATCGACCCGGCGGTCGAGACTTCGGGCAGGTTGGACTTCTCGATCTTCTCCTCGCGCTCGATGCTGGCGAAAATGCCGACGTCGCCGCGGTCACCGCAGCCGGAAAGCAGCAGGATGAGGACAAGGGCCATTGTCGCTGCAAGTCCTTTGCGCCGGACGCGCCCGGTTTGCCCGGTCTCGCCGGCACGGCCGGTGGGAATAGTGCTCGATATGTCAGACAATCCGATCATGCATGTCCTCTCTGGCTCATTCATTGGCTCATTCAGAAGTGGTAGACGGCCGATAGCGTCGTCTCGAGAAAGTTCCCGTAACGGGTGTCATCGGAAAGATCACCGCTGTACCACTGCGGCACCCACCAGTAGGTAAGA
>JAAAOH010000115.1 GCA_009908925.1 Spirochaetota bacterium
CTCAAATACGAGATCTCACGCCTGACGACCGACAAGTTCGTCCAGCTTCTCGACTTTCGTATCAAGCTCGACGGCGGAGCCTTTGCGGTGGAGCGAAGCGACTCGTCCGTGCCCTTGCGTTTCGGCGGTGGAGCCGGGAAATCGGGAAAGGTCGCACGGGAGCGGGGAGATGGCCTCACGGTGGATGCCGCCGCACGTAGGTGGTCGTTCTCGGGAGCGGGTGTTTCGGCGGACGGTCCGGTTCTCGAGGGTACCCTGTACCGCCTCCAGGACGGGGATGCTCCGGCGGTCGAGCGCCTCATATCCGATTACCTACCGGCCGCCACAGCAGGATCCAGGTCCGACGCCCTCGATCGTGCCGAGGATGCCGCGGCCGCGGCGGTCTCCGAGTTCTTCCGCCTCGCGAGTAGCGGCTCCGACACCCAGGCGGCCGTCAAGAACGTCCGCTCCACCCTCGATGCGGTCGATGAGAACCTCTCACCCCTGTTCTGGGTGTATCTCGAGAACGCACGTACGGTTGCAACGCTCCAGGCGGCCCGGGACGAGGGGCGCGCACGCAGCTATCAGCAGTTCCTCTCGGCTCTGCTGAAGCCCCAGGAGCCGCCGGAGTCGGTGCGGTTGCTCCCGGTGGTTGCGGAGCTCTACCTGTCCGACACCTCCGCGCCAGGGGCGTCGACAGGCGGCGGCATGGCCGTGCTCTACCGTCTCACGGAGACGGTGACGGCCGACAGTCTCGGTTTCGCTGAGGAGCTCACCGACCGGTACCGGGAGACCGTCGCACCCACGGATCCCGTTGTCTTCGAAGAGGAGCGTGAGCGCCTCTACGATCTGCTCGCGGGACTCGACGTCGTAAAGGCGCGGATTCCGAAGCGCGAGCGCACCGAGGAGCGGGAGCGCGAGGAAGCCGAGCGACAGGCCCGTGAGAAAACCGGACAGACGGCAGCACAGGCCGAACGGAGCGCGGGCAGACACGATCGTAGCGGCGAGTCCGGCCGCTCACGGAAGTCCCGGCGCGCGCGGCGACGGCGAACAGTTGTCGGGGTTGCCGCGGCGCTCCTGATCCTGCTGCTTGCCGGCCTCGGCTATCTGCTGCTCGGCCCCGGTGGGCCAGGCGGGCCTGACGGCCGTCCGATTGCCGGAGCCGACGGTGAGCAGGCCGGTGAAGCGGGTGCCGACGGCGGGGAGAGCGGTGACGGCCCCGCCGGCGAGCGCGATGGTGATGGCGAGAACGGTGACGGGGTGCCCGCCGCGAGCGAGGGCGAAGACGGCGACGCCGCGCCTGGGAGCGGAATCCCCGGGCTCGAGCCGCGCGAGTCGGTTGGCGGCATCGTCATCACTATTCTTGACATCATCGAGATGGCGAATAGAATTGCAGAAGAAAACGGGTACCGGCCGATGGGTGCGCCCGAGGAAGCCGGCCCTGATCCCGACTGGATCTTCCCCGGTAACGTCTTCACGTTGCCGGACGGAACGACACGCGCAGTGGTCGAGGGAGACACGATCTGGGACATTGCAGCTGATTTCATCGAGAAAGAGCTGGCAGTGCGCTACGAACGGTACCTCGACATTATGACCCGCTACGAAGACGGTGATGCCGACAGGCAGGAGGTCATCGATCAGCTCGTCTCTCTCCGCGACTCCACACACGCCGAAAACTTCGAAACCCTTGTACAACGGTCCATCGAGGAGGTGCGAGCAGGAGAGTAGGGCGAAAGCGTATATTCCGCAGCAGAAATTGCGAGTCGTGTAAGATGTGCTATAATTTCTGTACGGACGGCGAACCACAAGACTTTCACAGATCAAAGGAGTGTAAGTATGCCAGGTCTTCCCAAGAGTCCAAATGTTTTTCACCCAACCAAGCCTTCGGCGGTGGGATCGAGAAACAGCCTCGCGCAAGAGGGACGGTCACAGAAAGACGAGTATAAGCAGCTACTCGAAGAAGAGACCGAGAGTGTTCTGAACGATATTTCGGTGAAGCTACCGAACGAGGTGCTCGAGCAGCTCGATGTCATGGGTGGCATCAAGGAGAAGCTCTACAACTACTTCAACCAGAACTTCCAGAACATGTTCAACCGCTACATCACCACTTCGGAAGACGAGATGGTGAAGAAGGTGCGGAACTATGTCGACCGGGAGGAGAACAAGGTCCTCGCCCGCTACACCCCGAAAGAGATCACCGACATCCTCGATGAGATCGGCGGCGCGGACAAGTTCAACACCGGAGAGATCGAGAAGTCGATCGTGAACATGTACGGGCACCTTCAGGGTCACCTGCAGCGTGGTCTCAACGACCTCGAGAACGACACCAACAGCCTGCTTCGCCAGAAGACGGACGTCGGTGCCTTCATCCGCGGTGAGAATGCCTACTCCATCGTCAAGTGTGCTTTCAAGGACAACACCAACAAGCCCAAGACGGTTACCGACGTCAAGCTCTCGGTGAACATCCTCGACTCCGAGCTCATCAGCCCGATCTTCCAGTATCAGGCGACGGTCGAGTATCTCATCAAGGACCAGATTTCGCGAACCATCACCAACCTGATCGACCGCGAGATCGAGCGGTTCCAGGATGAGCTCGTCGACGAAGGCAAGGAAGAGCTCTCCGACTCCGAGATCATCTTCGAGAAGATCAAGCGGGTGCCGAACTACACCGACGACGACACCGAGGATGAGGGCTCCAACCGCTACCGGTTCATGGCCAAGAACCTCATCGAGAAGATCGAAGGCCTGCGTGCCGAGATCGACCCGAAAGAGTTCGATCCGCTGAACATCCGCGAGAACATCAAGAAGATCATCGATATGGAGAACATCCGAAACCGCGGTTTCAACACGGCGATCAACTCGCTTACCTCCATCCTCGACACTTCCAAGATGGGCTACCAGTACATCGAGAACCTCAAGAACGCCCGCGAGCTCGTCATCCGCGAGTACGAGGACACGGTTACCAACCGGCTTCCCGATGAGCGCTATCAGATGAGGCTCAAATACTACGACGCCGAGCAGCTCATCAAGGAGCAGCAGGCATACGACCAGCAGATGGAGGCCTTCAAGGTGGAGATCTCACATCTCTACGACGTGGTCGAAGCTGTCTATCAGAGCGGCAAATCGAGCATGAAGGTCGATGATTTCGACGATCTCGCCAAGCGCGTGCGCGGCCGGGTTCGCCGGGTTCGCGAGGAGCGCAACGAGCCACTCTACGAGGACGTGCAGAAGACCTGGAACCAGATCGTGCGGATCAAAGCTGAGGAAACCGACGTCGAGAAGTTGAACCGTACCTACCTCTACGAGAAGAACCTCCTGAAGAAGATGCTTGGTCGCTCTCAGGACCGCATCCAGGAGACCTTCGGCTTCCAGAATCCGAAGTCGCGTGTCGTACTCGACCAGCGGGCCGACTTCCTCGAGAAGCAGTTCGAGGATTACGACTACCTCATCAATCCGTATCACATTCAGCCGGGCCTGCTGCTTGACGTGGATATCACCAGTATCAAGCGCAAGAAGTTCACGCTCAACGGAATGGCGAACGTGCTCAACGAGTTCCTCCATGGAATTTCGAAGGGCTTCCAGGACGCGGCATTTGCTTCGTTCAAGCGCCGACGTTCTACCGTGCGCGAGGATCTCGACCAGAGCTTCTCCCAGGAAGGCATGGGTGAGGCCCGTAAGCAGAGTCTCTCGGAGTCTTACTACGATCAGGGTGAGCAGTCGAGCGATGCCAACGTAAAGGGCAAGGCAAACGTCACGCCACCGAAGAAAAAGGGGTCTTCATCCGGCGATCTCGAAGAGCTGTAGGATATGGAAAACTCCCTTAATCTCCTTTCGCGCAGAGCGGGTTTCAACACCGCTCTGCGCCATTTTAAAGCCGCGAACGAGTTCGCTCGCGAGGTGCAGGACGGGTACAACCTGGCCGATCTCGTCAACGAGTCTCTCGCGGATGGTGATCTGGCCCGCTATCAGGTGCGGTCTCTGATCAACGCCCTGCTGGTCGACAAATTCGATTACGCATACAAAGCACATAACCTCACCACTACGGTGGAGGAGGTTGACAAGCTTGTCGAAAAGGTCGGGAGCTGGGGGCGCCTGCAGTTCGTGCTGGCCTATCATCACCCCCAGGCCGGGCTCTTCGTGCTCAACCCGAAGAGCAAAGCGCAGTGGGAGGATACTCTCCCGCTGATGCAGGATGAGCTGGTGGTTGTCTATGTGGGCTCGGTCGACGGTGGTCTCGAGGACAAGGTGCTCAAGAGCGCTGTCGAAGACCTCCTGAAGCTGCTGTACGGCGGTACAGTGCGAGACAAGAAGGACTACATGGGCACCGGAGCGACGGCCGCCAAGAGCCGAAAGGCGCCGGAGCCGGAGCCACAGCAGCCTGCAGCGGCCGGCGGGGCGTCAACCGAGGCGCCACCGAGCAAGGCGCCGCCGGGAAAGAAACGGCGGATTACCCCGCGGTACTCAGTCCTCGTGACCAACGAGCTGTTTCACAACGGCAACGTCGAGGCGTGGAAGAAGATCATCGAGAGCTACAAGAACAAGTACCACGGCCTTGATGTGCTGATCTGGTACGAGAACGAGCGTATCAACGATATCAACAGCCTGTTTAAATGGGGGAAGGTCAAGCACGGCACGCCGATCATGTTCAGCGTCGTGGGCGAGGACATCAAAGGTGTGTCCAAGCTGCAGCGATATCTCTTCGAGGGTGCAAGCCCCCGTTTCGAGGCATTCCTGAAGGGCGGCGTCGGACGCACACTGGACCTGTTCTGAAATACCACATGAGAGGCGGATATGGGACGTATCTACTCCTTTAATAGTTCGGAGTTCATCTCCGATCCTGAAATCCTGGACACGATCGGCAGTCGGGGCGCGCGCGTCATGGAGCTCGCGTCGCTTGGCGCGCCGATCGCTCCCGGCTTCATTCTCTCCAACGAGCTTCTCGGGGAAATCGTGGAGGATCCCTCCATCGCGTTTGACCTCTACAAAGAGCCGATCGCCCGGATGGAGCAAACCCTCGAGAAGGGTTTCAACGACAAAGATAATCCGCTTCTGGTGAAAGTTGCCGAAAGTCC
>JAAAOH010000337.1 GCA_009908925.1 Spirochaetota bacterium
CGAGTTCCGGTAGTGCTCGAGCATGAGGCCGTAGTGCGGATGTTTCGCAAGGGACTTCGGCTGCCGTTCGAGGAGATAGGCCAGCGAGTAGGTCCGCGCCGGAGACGTCCGGCGGCGGCGGCGGCGCGGTCGATATCTGTCTGAGCTCCTCCGGGTAAGCGTACGTCGTCGCATCTACCGGAGGATCATATCACGCCGGCCCCGGCTGCGCAGCCCGCGGGGCAGCCCGCGGGGCCGGGTCAGCCCGCTTACGTCTGCGCCCGCCGGCGCATCATACGATGAGCCTCTCGAAAGCTCAGGAACCGGGCCTCAAGCTCGCTCCAGAGGTTGGCGCGAATAGCGCGAAAACTGCGCCACAGGGTCAGAGGTCTCCCCACCCGGGCCTCGGGAAATGCGAGGTACGCCCGGCGCAGCCGGTAGTTCGGGATGCGCGGTTGGAGGTGATGCAGATGGTGTATCCCGATGTTTCCGGTGAACCAGCGAAGCACCGGGGGAAGCTTGTAGTGTGACGCCCCGAGCAGGGCTGCGTCGAGCTGGTTCCACTCATCATCATGTGCCCAGTAACCCGGCTCGAATTGATGCTGCACGTAGAAGAGCCATATACCGACTGCTCCGCCCATGAGTATCACAGGCAACTGTACACCGATATATGTCCACACCCCGAAGGCCACCGAAAAACCCGCGGCAAGGAGGAGAATAGCCAGGTTGGTGAGGTGCACACTGCGGCGCTCGCTCGCCGTACCGTCGAGGCCCGCGAATCTGTTGAAGATGAGAAAGTTATAGAACGGCCCGAACACGAACAGCACGACCGGGTTTCTGTAGAGCCGGTACTGCAGCCGTCGCCACGGAGTAGCATCACGATACTCCTCGTAGGTCATGGTCATGATGTCCCCGACGCCGCGATGGTCGAGCTGGCCGTTCGTCGCGTGATGCTTGAGGTGGGATCGCCGCCAGG
This sequence comes from Spirochaetota bacterium, assembly GCA_009908925.1. GTDB lineage: Bacteria > Spirochaetota > Spirochaetia > DSM-27196 > PWMO01 > JAAAOH01. Next base: position 956 of record JAAAOH010000337.1, read on the forward strand.
CCTCGTAGGGGGTAAAGGTCAGCACACCGGTTACGAACCCTGCGATGCGGTTTGCCCGGTTCGACGGAAAGAACGAGCCGTGAGCGCAGTCATGAAAGATGATGAAGGTGCGAACCAGAAACATACCGGCCGGAACCGCGATGAGAAGCAGCGCCCAGTAGGGCCATCCCTGCAGCATGCCATATCCCATAACCGCGAGTAGCCCCAGATAGGGGAGAACGGTGTTTGCGAGCTGTAAGGCAGCGCGGGCCCAGGCCCCCTCTCGAAACCTTTTGAGCTCATGAAACCACTGCGGTTTATCTCCGCGCGGTCGTGGTGAGGACGTCTTCTCGTCCATTGGGGCCTCCTCGACAGAACCTGCCCGGCTGTCGTCATCAATCTACGTGAATTGGTCGACAATTGCAAATCTCCTGGCGGGGCGTGACCCGGCGGGCCGCGTCGAGCCGCAGGCCGTGTCGCGTCCCGGGTCGCGTCGAGCCGCGGGTCGCCTTCGTGGTCGACGTGGACCACGAGCTCATCACCGACGAGGAGGCATGCCGGTTCACGATGTGCTACCGAAGCGTCATGGGCACGGGCCACATCCGCTTTCTCGAGGCGCCCGAAGAGAAACGCTACGCGATGAACTGCATACTGCGACAGTACTCGGGTCGCGATGACTGGAGACTGCCGGATCGGGCCCTGCAGGCTATGGCCATCTACTCGCTGGTGATCGAGGAGATGAACGGCAAACGCTCTCCGGGCAAATCCTGAACGGCAGCGGCGCTACGCCTCCCCGTCGGCAGGGAGCAGCAGCAGCACATCACCGGGGGCGAGCGGACTGAACACGCTGAGCAGCTCCTCTACCGCCCGTGCCGCTCGGATAAAGCTGTCGGGGTGCTCTGCGAGGAAGCGCTCTATCTCCTGTCGCTGTGCCGGGCGGGCATTCGCAAAACGCGGGGCAAGCACGCCGCGGAGATAGCCACGCACGCGGTCTGTGGGTTGCTGCATCAGGTAGGCCTGAAACTCGTTTATCATCAGGTACTCATCCGCCGGATCGTAGGTCATGTAGGAGAGCAGACCCCGCCAGTACGATCGCTCAGCATCCGAGAGTCCGTTCCAGATCTCCGTCACGCCGTCGCGAAAACCCTCTTCCTCATAGAACACACCATGGTACGCCTCGTGGGTGATGAGAAGCTCCCGAAGAAGCGGATAGGAGCTCTGTGAAATGGAGAGGATCCCGCCCTTCCCCGGCGCGTAGCCGTCGGCGGCCCTGCGAATCACCCCGTTTGCGAGCAGCAGCTCTCGAAGGAGCTCCTCCTCGGCGTTGAGCCCAAAAGCCTCCGCCTCGGCCTGCGTGAAGAAGTCCGCAAGGCCCTCCGGGCGGTAGTTGTGGGCGTTCCAGCCGTGTCGACCGGAAAGCTCATCGTCGGAGAGCAGCCGTCCGCGAAAGCCGCGCTTCTCGACGAAGAAGGCAAGCCGCCTGAAGAGCCGCGCCTGGGTCCCGTAGTCGTCCGTGTCGAAGACGAGAATGTCGGGATAGGCAGACCAGGAGAAAACCTCGAACTCATCTCGACGCCATGCACTCTGCGGGTAGGAGGAGAGAATGGTCGCAAGGTCGGCCGGGATCGGTGCGTTGATGTCCGCGCGTGCCGAGTCCCCCCGGGCCACGTCGCCGGAACGGGCGTTCAGGCTGCGGGCCGTCCTCTCATGCCACTGCACACGTCGCACCGCCACTCCGCTGTCAACCGAACTCACCCTGACGACGGCGGGCACGAAGCCCAGCGCGGGCCCCGGTATTGCGATGGTTCCCGAACCGGCGGTGAGCCGCGCACGGTAGGAGACGGCGGCGCGCCCGCCCGTGGTGTCGGCGGCGTCATCAGTCCGCGAGCCGGTCGGGGCGCCGGCGAGATCAAGGGTCGCCCAGCGCTCCGGGGCGGCGGTCGCGGCCCCGGCGGACGGCGCGCCGGCGTCACCGTTGGTGACGGCCTCACCCTCGACGTCGGTAACGTAGTCGATCTCCAGCCTGCCGCGTGCGGCCACGACGTCGCCCGAAGCTCCAGAGCCCATCCGCCCGGCCGGCAGCTCAACGGCCCACTCGAGCGAGGACCCGCGTGAAACCGAAAGGGCGGATCCGGCGCCGAGACGTACGGAATCGGCGGTGAGCACCGCGCCGAAGAAAGGACTCGTCACCGTAAGTGACGCTACCGGCTCATCGCCTCCGGACGATTCCGGCGGCTCCCAGCCCGGCGGCGGGATGATGGTCACACCGCGGATGCCCGCGGCATTGTCGAGGTGAAGCACGTGCTCGCGGCGCCCCGTTTTCAGCGCAGGCGGCACTGCAGGGAGTCGCAGAGAGTCGACCTCCGTCCCCTCCCCGTTCAGGAGCGACAGGCGCGAGCCCGCGGGCAATACGGAGGTGGACACGAGCACTGCGGCGTTCTGTGTACCGCCGGACAGCGGTGGGTCGATCAGGTAATAGTAGGCAGGCTCCTGCTCCGGATCGCCGCCGCCCGCCCCGAGGGTCCCGACGAAATCCTCCTGATCCACCGCCGAAACTGAAGCCGCCTCGCCGTCGCCGCGATCGACGGAAATCGGCGGGCCGGCTGCGGCGCAACCCGACATAGCAAGCGCGGGAACGGCAATCAAGAGGATGCCGATGCGGGACGAGTTACGCCTCTTTATCGCGGCGAGAATCTTGTGCCACACCATGGTCGGATGCCTCAAAGGGCCACGATACTCTTTGCGAGCAACTCGGCCACCTCGGCGCGGCGGGACGAGGAGAGGGCCTGCGAGGAGCGCACCAGGCTATCGAAGCGTCCACGAAAGGACTCCGGCAGCACCGGCAGCTCGCGGGTTTGCTCATAGAGGAGTCGCCCCGACGGCTCGAACCGGTGGTTTATGGCGAATAGGACGCTGCACGCGCTTCGAACGAAGCCTGCGCTCGAGATGAGATAGAAGAGGTCGTCCTCCCGCATGACCGCGGCGGCAACATCTCCGAGGTAATGCTCCATGCGCGCCTGAAACGCCTCCCGAAGCATATCCCAGAAGTCCTCCGAGAAAGCATCGAGGTCTCGCCGAACCTCGGTCAACCACTCGGACTTCTGATACAGCACGCGCCCCTCTTTGAGGCGATAGAACATATAGGTACCACTGTCGCGGAAGGACCCGCCGGCACCACGGGCGCCCTGTATGATTCGGTTGAATCGATCAATGTCCTTGTACTCGAGTCGAAAGGGAATGTCATCGAGCAGGAAGCGATCCTTGCGGGTGAGTTTCAGCGTCTCGAAGGCCACGACGTCGGCAAACTCTTCCTCCCGGGACTCCGGATCAGGAATATCACCGGCGCAATACACATCAAGACTTACAAAAAAGTAGGGATCGTAGATATCCTCGAAGCCGGTGTCCACGAGCGAAATCGTGTCCACTCCGTTCCAGCGTTTGAGGATTCCGATGATCTGATTAACGGCGGACTCAACTCGGGGTTTCATCGCCCCGATTATAGCAAAATCGTGCGCGTTGAACACCTCAGGCGCCGCGCCGTATTATGAGTCTGAATCATGATGCTATCCGCGCTGCGCATGCCGGGAAACATAGAGGGTCGCCTCGCCGATCTCCAGGGCACGCTCTTCCGGGAACAGGGGCTGATTTCAGCCCGCGCCCTCCCGCCGCTGGTCCCGCTTCTCTGGACCCGAACGCCACCCGAGCTCGCCGCCCTGGACCCGGCACCGCTTCCGCCGCTGACCGTGACCGTCCCCGCGGCCGGGAACGCAGGGGTCGTCCTCGGACTCTCGCCGCTCGGCCCGCTTGAGAAGCTTGCGACCCACCTCGCAGAGGCCGCTCGGGCGGCGCCTGCACGGGGAGACGCCGGGACGGGTGGAGTCGCGGGGGACACTATCCCCTTTTCCCTCGGCGCCCCAGCGATACTTCTCGCCCCCGCCCCGTCGAGCCACGCGGCCCCGCCGGGTCACGCCGCCCAGTCGAGCCACGCGGCCCCGCCGGATCACGCGGCCCAGTCGACGGCCCCGCCGCCGGACGCGGCTGCGCTGACCGTGGACGCCATTCACGG
>JAAAOH010000129.1 GCA_009908925.1 Spirochaetota bacterium
CACCCTCAACGGCAGCACGGCCAGGGAGATCGCCGAGCATCTCTCGATCGCCCCCGTAACGGTGAAGAAACACCGATCGAACGGGTATCGAAAGCTCGGCATTCATAATAGATTCGAGCTCTACACCCTCGCAGACACGGCCCGATGAGGCCGTGTTATAGTGGATCGCATGAACCGCATCGAGCTTCCCCTCGTAAGTCGCACCACGCTCAAGGAACGGTACCAGGAAGCCGAGCCCACCTACCGCGAGGTTCTGGATCGCGCGGTGTCCGGGGTGCGGCGCACCCTCGAGGCCTCACATCTGCGCCCGACCATCAAGTCGCGCATCAAGTCATTCGACAGCCTCTACTCCAAGCTGCTCGCCAGGGCACGGTCGGCGCCCGCCGGGGCTGCCGGCAGCGGTGGGGCGCCGGAGGTCGGCACGGGAGCGGAGCGGCCGGGCGAGGTGAGTGTTCCCGACCTCTTCGGTTTGCGGGTCGTCTGCCCCTTCCTCGGAGATCTGACACGGGTGGAGCAGATCCTCTCGGATGCCTATGAGGTGCTCGAGGTCGAGCACAAGGGTGCCGAGTTCTCCTCCAGAGAGTTCGGGTATGAATCAACCCATCTGCTCGTGCGAATCCCTCACGAGGAATATGCCGATCTCGAGCTCGATGCGGAGCCACAGTGCGAAATTCAGCTGCGAACCATCCTGCAGGATGCCTGGGCCGAGGTAGAGCATGAGCTCGTGTACAAGGCGGACAACGCTCCGTTCGAGGAGCCACTGAAGCGCAAGCTTGCGGCCCTCAACGCCAACCTCACCCTTGCCGACATCATCTTCCAGGAGATACGCGATTATCACCGCAGCCTCCACGCCGAGCTCTTCAAGCGGCGGCGTCAGTTCTGGAACCAGATACAGCGTACCTCGGGGTTACCCCTCGAGCACCCCTCTGAAGGTCGCCCCGAGGAGAGTGAGCCGCCGGACCTGATGGACCCGTCACGGCTCGGCATCGCATCCGATACGATAGAGTCACAACTGCTGCGCGCGCTCCACGCGCATAACCAGCACGAGTTCGAGCGGGCGGTAGAGCTCTACAGCGAGATCCTCGATTCGGAGATCACTTCTCATCTCCGTGCGATCGTACTCATACATCGGGGGATGGCGTTCTTCGCCATGTCATCCTACGAGCGTGCGGTTACCGACTTCTCCGCCACACTGGAACTCGACGACGACAACTGGAAGGCCTACTACTATCGCGGGATGGTCCACCGGCTCCAGGGAGCCTTCCGGGAGGCGCTGTCGGACCTCAATCGCTGTCTCCAGCTGGATTACGGCCGCTTCGACTCGTTGTTTGCCCGCGCCCAGGTCTACTTCGACATGGGCAACTATCAGAAAGCGCTCAGCGACTGCGACGCCGCGCTCGAACTCGAGCCCGAATCAAGTGAGGCACGACGATTCCGCAAGATCATCGAGGCGCGCCTGCTCTCGGAAGCCGGGAACTGGTCGGGGTAGACCGGGGCCCGGGGCGCATGCGGGCCGGCCCGGTCACGGGTCGCCCGCCCACCCCCCGGTCCCCCCGGCGATGCCGCACGCCGGCTCGCCGGGCTGCGGCTCGCCGGGCTGCGGGGCGCCGGCCCCGCCCCGGCGACGCTCTATTCCTTTTCCTCCCAGTCGCGGGCCCGATCGACGGCCTTCTTCCAGCCCCCGTACAGCGCGTCACGGCGAGATCTCTCCATGTCGGGCTCGAACCTGCGGTCCACGTCGAAGTTGTTGAGGATATCCTTCTTGTTCTTCCAGAAGCCCACTGCCAGACCGGCGAGAAACGCCGAGCCCCGGGCGGTGGTTTCGATGATTTTCGGTCTGATGGCCGGGATTCCGAGAATGTCGGACTGGAACTGCATAAGAAAGTCGTTGGCGCATGCCCCGCCGTCGACCTTGAGCTCCTTCGTCTCTATGCCCGAATCCGTCTCCATGCACTCGATGACGTCCCGGGTCTGGTAGGCGATCGACTCGAGCGTCGCGCGGATGACGTGCGCATTGCTCGACCCGCGTGTGAGGCCCACAATGGCACCGCGGGCGTACATGTCCCAGTGCGGGGCACCGAGGCCGACGAAGGCCGGCACCATGTACACGCCGCCGGAATCCTCGACCTTCGTGGCAAAGTACTCGGTATCCATGGCGTCGTTTACCAGGTGCATCTCGTCGCGCAGCCACTGCACCGCCGCCCCGGTGACGAAGATCGCCCCTTCGAGCGCGTACTCGACCTTCCCGTCGAGTCCCCACGCCATCGTGGTGAGAAGTCCGGTCTCCGAAGCAATGGGGTCGGATCCGGTGTTCATGAGGACGAAGCTCCCGGTCCCGTAGGTGTTCTTTGCCATCCCCGGCTCGAAGCAGGCCTGCCCGAAGAGCGCTCCCTGCTGGTCGCCGATGGCGCCGCCTATGGGAATCTTCGCGCCACCGAAGGTATCGGCTGCGGTGTGACCGTAGACGAAGCTCGACTCCTTGACCTCGGGAAGCATCGAGCGGGGTACGCCCATTGCGTCGAGAAGCGTCTGGTCCCAGTCCAGGTTCCTGATATTGAAGAGCATCGTGCGCGAGGCGTTGGAGTAATCGGTGACGTAGACTTCGCCGCCCGTGAGCTTCCAGATCAGCCAGGTGTCGACCGTTCCGAACATGAGCTCGCCGCGCTCGGCTTTCTCCCTGGCGCCTTCCACGTTGTCGAGAAGCCACTTGATCTTCGTCCCGGAGAAGTATGCATCGATGACGAGTCCGCAGTTGTCGCGGATGTATTCGGTCCATCCGTCACGGGTCAGCTGGTCACAGATCGGCGCGGTGCGGCGGTCCTGCCATACGATGGCGTTATAGATGGGCTTTCCCGTGGATCGCTCCCAGACTATCGTGGTTTCCCGCTGATTGGTGATGCCGATCGCCGCGACTTCGCTCGGACGGGTACCCGTTTTCTCGAGCACCTCGCGTGCGACACCGCTCTGCGTGCCCCAGATGTCCATGGGATCGTGTTCCACCCATCCAGGCTTCGGGTAGATCTGGTTGAACTCCCGCTGTGCGACGCCCGCTATCTGACCGTCGTGGTTGAACAGAATCGCCCGATTGCTGGTCGTGCCGGCGTCGAAAGCCATCACATACTGCTTCTCTGCCATGCGCCTCTCCTTGTGCTTGTAGTGGTCGCGATACTTCATTCAATCCCATTTGTATGCAGGGGTCAAGGAATAGGATCGGCCGGCCCGGTTATCGTCGCAGCCGTCGGCGCGGTCGCCCGCCGATATTGATGTTTACGCCGAAATGGAGCAAACTGGGAAAAAATATGACTGAAGAACAGAAGACCGACCAACAGCCGCCCTTCGACCTCGCAGTTCTGGAAGCTGAGTACGCCGACGCTCCCGACATTCTCGAGGAGATCTTCTCGATCTTTCTCGAAGAGACGCCGCAGCGGCTACAGATGCTTCGCGATGGTATCGCAGATGGTGATGCAGTAGCGGTGAAGAAGGCCGCTCACTCGCTCGCCAATACCTCCGGTACGCTGATGGCGCAGCGAGCACTTACCCTCGCGCGGTCCACCGAGTCGGCGGCCCGTGACGAGAACTTCGATGAGATGAGGAATCGGGCGGAGTTGTTGCGGGACGAGGTGGAACAGATACTCGAGCAGATCCGCAGCAGGGGATAGCGCTGCGGTTGGCAGCCGCGGCCGGCGGAGCCACTGACCGGCGGAGCCGCGGGCTACTGGAACTGCAGATCCTCGGGACGACGTTCGGGGATCGACTGCGGCTCGCCGCCCTCATCGAGATAACCCGGCCTGAAGAAGAGCGCACAGAAGCAGTGGCCGTATTCCTTCTGGTCGGGCACATTGTAGTCGCACGGACAGATGATGTCTTTGTCCTTATCGCGCTCGCCGGTGCCGTCCCGACACGGGCACAGATAATAGCCGTACCGATTGAAGTTCGCGTTCAGTCCCGAAACGAGATCCTCGAGGAAATCCTTATCGGGATTGAGCTTCCATCCATTTTTTTCGGCGACCATTGAGACGAATCGCCGCGTGTCCTCGAGCGTCTTTTCCTTTGCCGGCATACGACCTCCCGCGCTTTCTCAGTCGATGTCGAGAATCTCTTTCCACTTCTCTTCGGAGAACCCCGAGACCGCCTCCTCGTCGTCGATGATCAGCACCGGGAAAACAGGAAGACTCGCGTACCGCGTTTTCAACTCCGACTTAACTGTGCGCTTCACCATGGGGTTGATGCTGTCGAGGTAGATGTAGCGGAACTTGATGTCGTGATCCTGGAGGAACTGTATCGCCTTCTTGCAGAACGCGCAGGTGGAAAGCGCGTAGAGGGCGAGATCTTGCTTTTCCACCGAACCCTCGTATTCGGAGAACTCGAGCTTATCAATCATGCTTGCCATTGGCTGTCAGTTTATCTGCCGGCGCCCGGCTTGATCAAGTGGATCACCGGGGAAAGGAGGAGATGTTATCCTGCTCCTCCGGCTGCTCATAGGTATCATAGCGCTCGAGGCGCTCCTCGACGCTGTGAAGCTTGTCCTGCAGGCTCTGAATAGTGCGCTCGAGACGGCGTTTCTCTTTTTTGAGCCGTTCGACGGGCTCCTGCTCCGATCTCTCGGAGTCCTGTTTGAGCATTGCCTTCACCCGATCGGGACTCTTTCCACCGGCGAACGCCTCCTCGGCTTCCTGCCGCTTGTCGGGATCGGCGATGCCGGCAACGGTCGCCATGTTTTCGTACCCGATGGAGGGGGAGATGTCGTAGGTATGGGTCTTGATGATGGTGTTCGCGTTCCTGGTGTTCAGCGACAGCACCCGTTCCACGTAGTCCTCGAAGCGCGCGTTGTACTTCTCACAGAGGTGCTGAGCCTCGATGAGCGCCGCGCCGAATCGCTTCATGAGCTCGCCGTTGGGGCCGAGAAAGTCGCGGC
>JAAAOH010000051.1 GCA_009908925.1 Spirochaetota bacterium
GTCCCGGGGTTTAGTTAGTACACTAACAAATAGAAAGAACGAAAGCGTTCAAAAAGGAGAAGTAGGAATATGGCTAACGAAACGAATCCTTTCCAGGAAGGACTCTACGCAGGTCTCGGTCTTGCACTTCGCGCCAAGGAAAAGGTCGAAGAGTTCGGTAAGAAGATCACCGAGGATTACCAGATGAACGAGGAGCAGGGCAAGAAATTCATGGAAGACCTGGTCAATCAGTCGGAGGAAACCCGCACGCGCCTCGATGATATCATCGAAGCGAAGCTCGAAGCTTACATGAAGGACGCCGGTATTCCGAGCAAGGACGACATGGACAAGCTTTCCAAGAAGATCGACGATCTTGGCAAGAAGATGGACTCGAGTAAGTAGTAACCGAGGAATATCCTATCCTTCGTCGAAAGCTGCGTCGTGGGCAGGTCCTATCGCGCTACGGAGAAATCCTATCCGTGCTGACCAAGTACGGACTGGCCGAGTTCGTAAGCCATAGGCCGCTGCTCCGCCGCATATCAGTTCCATTCACGCGCAGCGGGGGCAAGTATCGGCCCCCGCGTCTCGTTCGGGAGAACTTCGGGCAGCGGCTTCGTCGCGCGCTCGAGGAGCTCGGCCCAACCTTCATCAAACTCGGACAGATCCTCAGTGACCGCGCCGACATCATTCCCGAGTCGGTCGTCCTCGAGATGAAGAAACTCCAGGACGAAGTTCCCCCGTTCCCCACGGAGGAGGCGAAACGGATCGTCTCTGAGAGCCTGGGGTATCCCCTTGATGAGCTGTTTCTCTACTTCTACGACAAGCCGGAGGGCGCCGCGTCGCTCGCGCAGGTGCACCGCGCCATCCTCCCGACCGGTAAGCCGGTTGCCGTGAAGATCAAACGGCCGGGAATAGACGATCAAATCGAGGCCGACCTTCAGATCATGCGGCAATTTGCCGGTTTTGTTGACAGCTACACGAGCTATTTCGAGACATTGAGTGCTCAGGATATCATCGAAGAGTTCGAAACGCAGATCCGAAAGGAGCTCGACTTCGTCGAAGAGTTCCTGAGCGTCAGAAAGTTTGCAGCGGATTACGAGAAAGATGACACCGTAATCGTGCCGGAGGTCTACGACCGGTACACGACGCACGACGTGCTCGTGCAGGAGTTCATACACGGGCAGAAAGTATCGGAAATCATCGAGAACCCGAGCGAACGCTTCGACACGAGGCGAATCAACCTCCGAACGGCGGATTTCATCATGTCGCAGCTGTTCATAAACGGCTATTTCCATGCCGATCCGCATCCCGGGAACTTCCTGGTACTTGAAGGCGATGTAATCTGCTTCATCGACTTCGGAATGGTCTACTCGCTCCGCCCCTATGAGCAGGACAACCTCAACCTCATGATGATCGGGCTCGCACGTCTCGACCCGAGCCTGGTGGCACGTTCACTCCTGCGAATGGGCTACGCGGAGGGGAAGGTCGATGAGGCCCGCTTCGAATCCGTCGTGTACGACTACATCGAAGAGCATCTCAACAGGCCGCTCGAGTACATAGACATTCCGTCTGCCTTCATGAATCTCCTCCAGACCGTGGTTCGATTCGGAATACGTCTTCCCCCGCGGTTGATATATGTGGCGAAAGTGCTTGGGAGTATGCAAACCATCGGTTCCGGACTGGATCCGGAGTTCCAGCTACTCAAGTACCTGAGAGATTTCTCGCCGCGCATCTGGGCCAACCAGCTCGGCTCCACCCGCGCCGGGAATCGTGTCCTCAAGAACGCCCTCGACTGGAACGACGCGCTCGCCGACGCTCCAACAGTAGTCCAGGAGACCAAGCGCCTGCTCAGAGACCGGCGTCTCAATATCAACATCCCACAGGCTGAGAACATTTCGGAGACCTACGATCGGGTTGGCTTTCGAATGACCTTTGCTCTCGTGCTCTCCGCGCTCCTGGTGAGTTCCTCCCTGGTTGTCCTCGCCGACATCGAGCCACAGATATCCGGCATACCCGTTTTCGGTATCGTCGGGTTTGCTCTGGGAGCGATCATGGGAATCGGCTTTCTCTTTGCCGGTGTCGTCCACTTCTTCCGCTGGCACCGGCGGCGCTGACGGGTCGGCCAACGGGTCGAGGCACCGCCCGGCCGACATCACTCCTCACCCCGCTCCGCTGCGGGAAGCCGGTGCATCCGAATGATGACCGCGATCCACCCGATGCAGGAGAGTATCCATATGATGCTTCCGGCAAGCGCGAAAACGTCACCGGTGCGCAACGCGGACAATACGAACATTGCCCCCGACAGTGTGAACCCCAGAAGACCGCCAACCTCTACTACCTGTTCCAATCGCATGGCTCCCGAGGGTATCATGAGAGCGACCTGAACGTCCGCATCTAACCTGAGCGACCGCAGCCAGGAGAGCACACACATGGCCGCACATCTCGACTTCGACTACCTTCACCGCCTCGCGCTCTCGGATGCCGACCACCGGGTCCTCGACAGAATCGAGGGCGACAGGGCACGCCTCCTGCGGCACGAGCGACTGCCCGAGCCCGGCGAGTATATGGAGCTCCGGCTGAGGCCCCCCGGGGCAGCACGGCACCCGGCCGGGGCCGTCGGAGCCCGGGGCGGAGCCGGGAGCGGGGAGCCCAGCATCAGCCTCATCCTTCGCACAGATCTCGCACCAGCCTCGCTCGATACCTTCATCGAAATCTTCAGAGACGGAGCGCACAGCGCGGTCGGCGGGTTCGGCGGAGAGGGTGCTCACACCGTCGTCGACCTCGGGGCGAACGAGGGCTATTACACCCTCTTCATGAAACGACTCTACCCCGGGCTTCGCGTGGTGGCGGTGGAGCCGCTAGCGGAAAACGTCGATTTGTTTCGCCCAACAATGAAGGCAAACGAGCTCAGAAATGTTTCATGTGTCGAGGCCGCCGTGACGTCTGTCGGCCGGATCACGGGCAGCGGCTCTGCCGGCGCGGGCTCGCCCGTCGATACCGGGACAGGCCGCACACAAGGGACCATAAGGCTCGAAACCTATCCCCACGTCGGCACCGTCGCCTCCACCGACATCGCGGCCTTCCCGCGGCCATGGATCGACCCGGCCCGCGTCCGCCCGCGCCACGTGGAGGCCATTACACTGCCCGCCCTCCTCGACCAGGTGGGCGTCGGGGAGGTGGACATCCTGAAAGTGGACGTGGAGGGAAGTGAGGTTGATGTCCTCTCGGGGGCCGCAGACGCGCTCCGCCGTTTTCGGCGTATCGTAGTCGAGTGTCACGGTACCGAGAAGCGGGAACAGGTTCTTGCCGTTCTCGAGCACTCGGGGTTCGTCCCTGTCCACACAGAGGGAAAGCGCAGCGGGGATGTGTACGCGGAACGGCGCTGACGAAGCCTGATGAACCGGTGTATTATCGCGGCGATATGCGACTACATGCGTTTCTGTGGGCGGTGCCCATCGGCCTCGCCGGTCTCTACGTCGTTATCTGCCTGATATACTTCCTCTCGCAAGACGCAATTCTGTTTCATCCCGAGCGACTCCCGCGCGACTACTCATTCGCCTTCGAGGAGCCGTTCCGCGAGGTCTATCTGTCGGCCGACACGGGTATGACGTAGTGGTCCCCGACTACCGCGGATTCGGCAAGAGCGGCGGGTCTATACGGAATCAGCGGCAATTCCTCGCTGATGCCCGGCTGTGGGTGGAATACGTCTCGGCGCGCTATCCGGCTGCTCGCACGGTAATCTACGGCTACTCGATCGGTACCGGCCTTGCCGTTCGCATGGCCGAAGAGTACACCCCCGCCATGCTCATGCTCGAAGCGCCCTACACCAGTATCGTCGCACTCGCGCGGGATATGGCGCCATTCCTCCCGAGCTCCCTGCTACTGAAATACCGTTTGCGCTCCGATCGCGTCATCGAGGAGGTAGATACACCTGTCATCGTCTTCCACGGCAGTGAGGACCGCCTTATTCCACCCGAACACGGCCGACGCCTTGCCGAAATCGCGGGAGATGACGCCAGGTTCTTCGAGATTCCGGGTGCGGATCACGACGAAGTCCCCGATACGGCGACCTACCGCTCTCTTCTTGCCGGCTTTCTTGCCGAACTTCACGAGCGGGAATAGGACGCGCCGAAGTGCGGCACGGCGGGCAGCGTCTGTCGTATCACCCAACGCCGATCAGAAACAACACACCCAGCACGAGCATCGCCGCCGCTCCCGCCACCTCGATGCCGAAATGGGTAAAGTGGGCGGCGCGGCTCCCCAGCACGTCAATGAGGCGCTCCTTGACGACGATGGTGACCACCGCGAGGACGATGAGCGTCAGTGCAAGGCCCAGAAGGACCGCCAGCCCCGCCGCCAGAGCCACGAGCGGCACGCCGAGTTCGAGCGCATGAGAGGTAACTACCGTGGCAGCTGGGCTCGGGGCGACGGCTGCTATGATGACGACGGGAAGCCACGGAGCCTCGGCCCGGCGCCTTCGCCGTAGTTGTCTGGCGTGTGCAACGGCCAATTGCACTGCCGGGTCCTCGTTATCGGGGTCGATCCGTTTGTCGAGGGGGCGCAGTTTGGAGATGTGCTTCTCTTCGTGCCAGTCGTCGCGGGTGCGCATATACTCGAGGCCCCGAAGCACCAGGATAACCACCGCGAGCATCGCCATAACGGCGCCTGTCGCGGGCTGCAACCAGGCTGCCGTATCAGCGACGGCGGTTAGCCCGCCCGCATCCAGAGTAAATCGACCGAGAAACACAACGCTGACTGCGAGACCGACCTGCAGGAACGCGATCACTCCCCCGGCGAGCACTCCCTGCATCACGCGCGCGTCTTCAGCCAGGAAATAGGAGAACAGCAGCGCCTTCCTGTGACCGATGCGC
>JAAAOH010000285.1 GCA_009908925.1 Spirochaetota bacterium
CCTCGGCTTCTCAAGCGCATCGAGATCGTCGAGCACTTCCGTGACTCGGAGAACGAGCCCGAGTGGATGATTCTCGACGTGATCCCCGTCATTCCGCCCGAGCTCAGGCCCATGGTGCAGCTCGACGGTGGGCGTTTTGCAACCTCTGACCTCAACGACCTCTACCGACGGGTCATAAACCGCAACAACCGCCTCAAGCGCCTCATGTCGCTGAACGCGCCGGATATCATCATCCGGAACGAGAAGCGGATGCTGCAGGAGGCCGTGGACGCACTCTTCGATAACTCCAAGAAGAAGCGGGTCGTGAAGGGTGCATCCAACCGCCCGCTGAAGTCTCTCTCCGACATGCTCAAGGGCAAGCAGGGCCGTTTCCGGCAGAACCTGCTCGGAAAGCGCGTCGATTACTCCGGGCGCTCGGTCATCGTGGTGGGCCCCGAGCTCAAGATGCACCAGTGCGGTCTGCCGACCAAGATGGCGCTCGAGCTCTACAAGCCGTTCATCATGAAGAAGCTCGTGGAGAAGGACGTTGTCTACAACATCAAGAAGGCAAAGACCCTCGTGGAGCAGGAGACGCCGGAGGTCTGGGCCGTCCTCGATGAGGTGGTGAAGGAACATCCGGTGCTCCTCAACCGCGCTCCGACCCTGCACAGGCTCGGTATTCAGGCGTTCGAGCCGGTGCTCGTGGGCGGGAAGGCGATCCAGCTTCATCCGCTGGTCTGTCACGCCTTCAACGCCGACTTCGACGGCGACCAGATGGCCGTGCACGTGCCGCTGACGCAGGCTGCGCAGATAGAGTCCTGGACGCTCATGCTTTCCTCGCGCAATCTGCTGAACCCCGCGAATGGCCAGCCCATCGTCTTCCCGTCCCAGGATATGGTTCTCGGCATGAACTATCTCACCAAGATGCGCGAGGGCGCGAAGGGTGAGGGAAAGCGATTCGCGAATAGATCGCAGATACTGCTCGCACTCGAGGCCCGCGCCATTGAGTACGGTGCACGCGTGCAGACATATATCGACGGCGAGCTCATGGATACCACCGCGGGCCGCGTGATCCTGAATGAGAACATCCCCGATGCCATCCCCTATGTGAATCGGGAGCTCGGCGACAAGGAGCTTCGCACGTTCATCGCGCAGGTTTACCAGGACAACGGTCCCATGGTGGCCGTGGAGCTGCTCGACGCTATCAAGGAGCTCGGCTTCGGCTACGCGACCACATTCGGCGCGACGATCGGTATGGACGACATCCTGATTCCTCAGGACAAGGTCGACATGATCGGCGGCGCCAACGGCGAGGTCGAGGCGATCCAGAGCCAGTACCTCCAGGGGCACATTACCAACGAGGAGCGCTACAACCGTGTCGTCGAGGTCTGGAGTAAGACCAACGAAGACCTGACCAACGTGATGATGAAACAGCTGCAGAACGACCGCGGCGGTTTCAATCCGGTCTACATGATGGCAAACTCCGGTGCACGTGGTAGCCGCAGCCAGATCCGCCAGCTCGCCGGTATGCGTGGGCTCATGGCCAAGCCCTCCGGCGATATCATCGAGCTGCCGATCCGCTCCAACTTCAAGGAGGGGCTCTCGGTAATCGAGTTCTTCATCTCTACCAACGGTGCCCGAAAGGGTCTCGCGGATACCGCCCTCAAGACTGCCGACGCCGGCTACCTCACCAGGCGCCTCGTGGATATCGCGCAGGACGTGGTAGTCAACGAGGAAGACTGCGGCACCATCAACGGCCTCGAGATGACCGCGCTCATGGACGGCGAGGATGTCGTGGAGTCGCTCGCGGACCGCATTCGTGGCCGCTTCACGCTCGAGCGGGTCAAGCATCCCATCACCGGCGAGGTACTCGTCGATGTAAACGATGAGATCACCGACGAGCTCGCAAACGAGATCGATTCCGCCGGTATCGAGAGTGTGCGTATTCGCACGGTGCTGACCTGTGAGGCGAAGTACGGGGTGTGCCAGAAGTGCTACGGCCGCAACCTCGCAGATAACCGCACGGTCAAAGTCGGCGAGGCGGTGGGTATCGTTGCCGCCCAGTCCATCGGCCAGCCCGGCACGCAGCTGACCATGCGTACCTTTCACATCGGTGGTGCGGCGACCAAGACGTCCGAGGAGAACAAGACCTACGTACGCTATCCCGCAGTGGTTCGCGGGTTCACCGGCAACATGGTCGAGCTCTCCGACGGCTCACACCTGTTCACCCGAAAGGGCCAGATCCACGTCTCCCGTGTGATCCAGGAGTTCGAGGCCCCGTCATCCTCCTCGAAAAGCAAGAAGAACGCACTGCTCGTGAAGAATGAAGAGAAGGTGATCAAAGGCCAGAGCATCATGAAGGTGGACGGAGAGGAAGTGCCTTCGCCGGACAACGCTTACGCGCTGGTCAAGGACGGCAGACTGCTGCTGGTAACCCAGGAGCAGCGCCTCGAGATCCGCAACGGCGCCGAGGTCCTCGTCTCCGCGGGTGACGTGCTCGAGCCGGATCAGCCGATCGCGACCTTCGACCCCTTCTCCGAGCCCATCATCTCCGAGGTGGCCGGTACGGCTCGCTTCCAGGATATCGTGCACGGCACGACGCTCAAGGAAGAGATAAACGAGGATACCGGCAACAAGGAGATGAAGATAACCGAGTTCACCCTCGAGAGCCTGCAGCCGCGCATCGTCATCGAGGACAAGAGCGGCGAGGAGGTTGCGACCTATTACCTGCCGGGCGCCGCGTATCTGAGTATACAGGACGGTGACAAAGTGCAGGCGGGTACAATCCTTGCCAAGCTGCTGAAGGAGAGCGTGAAGACCCGCGATATCACCGGTGGTCTTCCGCGTGTCGGCGAGCTCTTCGAGGCGCGCCGGCCGAAGAATGCTTCGGTGCTTGCTCAGATCTCGGGACGCGTCCACTTCCGGCCGACTCAGAAGGGCAAGCGGGTTATCGTTGTCGAGGACGAGCACGCGAAGGAGTACAAGCACATGGTTCCCATGGGCAAGCACCTCCTCGTTCGTGACGGCGACACGGTGGAAGCCGGCGAAATGCTCTGTGACGGACAGGTCGACCCCCATGACGAGCTCGCGATACTCGGTGAGAACGCCTGTCAGCGCTTCCTGGTAAACGAGGTGCAGGAGGTCTATCGCCTGCAGGGTGTCGATATCAACGACAAGCACATCGGTGTCATCATTCGCCAGATGATGCGCAAGGTCGAGATCCTGCAGGTCGGCGACACGAACTTCATCTTTGGACAGCAGGTTGACAAATACCGCTTCCACGAGGAGAATCGCAAAGTCATCCGTGAGGGTGGTCAGCCGGCTGTGGCGAGACCGCTGCTACTCGGTATCACTCGGGCGAGCCTGAACATCGATTCGTTCATATCGGCCGCCTCCTTCCAGGAGACGACCCGGGTGCTCACCAACGCGGCAATTTCCGGTGCGACGGATAATCTCCGTGGACTGAAGGAGAACGTCATCATCGGCCATCTGATTCCGGCCGGTACCGGTATGCGCGACTACAAGAAGATCAAGCTGTACGACGAGCATCGGGAAGACCTGGATGCTCACATGCAGCAGATCATCGAGCAGCGCGCGAAAGAGCGAGTAGAAGTCGAAGAGCTGGAGCTCGGCGACGACGAACAACCCCGCGAGGAGGCGGAAGTCTACTAGCGGGATACTGAGACAGGAACTACCGACGCTGTCCGGGACGTAGAGGGCGTTTTTCGCACGCGGCCTCTTGACTTTCAGTCTGCGTCCTGATAGCTTCGGTATTCACACGCATCAAACGAATCGAGAAGGAATGTAGAGAGACCTAGATGCCGACGATCAACCAACTTATACGGAACGGCAGAAAGCGGGTTACGAAGAAGACGAAATCACCCGCACTTCAGAACTGCCCGCAGAAGCGGGGCGTGTGCACCCGTGTGATGACGGTGACGCCCAAGAAGCCGAACTCGGCGCTGCGTAAGGTGGCCCGTGTGCGGCTCACGAACGGAATAGAGGCTACGGCCTATATCCCGGGCATCGGGCATAATCTGCAGGAGCACTCGGTCGTGCTGCTGCGTGGTGGACGTGTAAAGGACCTTCCGGGCGTGCGGTATCACATCGTGCGCGGCGCCAAGGATACCCTCGGTGTGGAAGATCGTAAGAAGGGCCGGTCGAAGTACGGCACCAAGAAGCCGAAGGCGTAGGGAGAGGACGAGAAATGCCACGACGTAAAATCGTTCCCCCGCGTCCGATACTCCCGGATCCGATCTACAACAACATAACCGTGACCAAGTTCATCACGAGAATGATGATTCACGGAAAGAAATCGACCGCGGCCCGTGTCATGTACGGGGCACTCGAGGACATCGCCCGCAAGCAGACCGACAAGCAGCCGGTTGAGGTGTTTCTCGCGGCGCTGGATAACGTTAAGCCCACCGTCGAGGTCAAATCCCGACGTGTCGGCGGCTCGACGTATCAGGTGCCGGTGGAGATTCGTGATGGTCGTCGTGAGGCTCTGGCCATGCGCTGGCTCATCAAGGCGTCACGCGATCGTGCCGGACGGTCGATGGCACAGAAGCTCGGTGCCGAGCTGATGGATGCCGCAGCCAAGCAGGGCGCGGCATTCAAGAAGAAAGAGGACACACACCGGATGGCGGAGGCCAACAAGGCCTTTGCGCATTACAGGTGGTAGATATTCCTGGATGATCGTCGCCTGAGCTGCCAGGGCAGCAACGGCGACGGTGGGGCCGACCTGCTGCGGCCGGAGTTGGGTTTTCCCGACGGCGGCGCGCTCGCATAGCGGTCCCCGGCAGCCAAACCGATCATCCGGTAGCCGTCAGGCGGGATGTTCA
>JAAAOH010000320.1 GCA_009908925.1 Spirochaetota bacterium
GACCGCCTCCCTGAGGTCGAGGGAGGCCCGGGGGACGGCGTCTTTCCCGTGAAACCGTTCGCAAACCTCGAGGCGGCCCGTGATCGGGTGAGGGAGCTTCTTGCTACACGCAATGCGCGCGCGGTCGTGGTCGGCGGCGGGCCGGCGGCCGTGGAAATTGCAGGGAACCTGGCGAGGCTCGGCAGGGAAGCCGCTCTCGCCGACGGGATCAGCCGCACCGGCCCCACCGACGCACCCGGCGGCCCCGACCCCGGAATAGACAGCCCCGGCAGCACGGGGAAGCTCGAGGTGGCGCTTGTGTGCGGGGGCGAGCCGCTCGCGCAGTTCTCCGACGGCTGTCGCCGCCGTGCCCTCGGGGCCCTGAAGCGCGACGGTGTGCACCTCTGCCGCGGCCCCCGGGCCCGCCACGTGTCGCCCGGACGCGTCGTCCTCGCAGACGGCTACGGGGAAGACGCCGATGTGATCATCCTTGCACCCGGCGTGACGCCACCGGCGGTACTCGCCGCCTCGGATCTTCCCACCGCCGAGGACGGGGCGCTTGTGATCGACGCTGCGATGCGCGTTACAACCGACCCGCCGGTATTCGCCGCCGGGGATTCGAGCCACCTCGAGGGACGGCCACTGTCCCGCATCGGCGCCCATGCGCTTCGGGGCGGGAGAGCGCTCCGCCGGAACCTCGCTGAGCTCGTCCTTCGGGGCGAAATCAAGAGGCCGGCACGCTACGCCCCGCGGCGGAGTATCTTCCTCGCGCTCAACATGGGAAACGGCCGGGCGGCGGCGTGTTTTCAGGGAGCAAGCCTGTTCGGGCGATGGGTATTCGCCCTCAAAGAACACATCGACACCACGTTCGTGCGGAACACCAAACGGCGCCTCGAAAACGGCGGTACCGGCGTAAAACGACGGCAATCAGTTGCCACACAATAGCCTGGGCAGTACTTTCCGCGGAAATAAAGGAGGGAGAGAACAGTGAAACGCGTAATCCTGTTTCTTCTAATCTTGTCTTGTCTGTCGATTCCGGCATTCGCCGGCGGCTCCGGCGAAGAATCCTCCGCCGAGGACGGGCCGGTAACCGTTACAATCGGATACAACCGTTTTCTCGAGTCGTCGTTCGGAAGCGGGCCGCCCCCGATCGAGGTCATCCGGGAGCAGGTGGCCGCCCGATATCCTGATATCACCGTCGAGCTCAACATCATGCCCGACACTACCTCCGGCATGCGGGATGCGATCGCCGTGTGGATGAACGCGGAGGAAGGCACCGTCGACATTTACGGCATCGACACCCCGTGGGTGCCGGAGTTCGGCCGCGCCGGCTGGGCCCTGCCGCTCAACGACCGGGTGTCCGGACTCCGCGAGAACTTCAACGAGCGCGGCCTCGAGACCTTCTCATACGAGGGAGATATCCTCGGCGTACCGTTCTGGGGAAGCATAAGCGGTCTCTACTACCGCACCGATCTCCTCGAAGAGTACGGATTCGAGGTTCCGCAGACCTACGACGACATGCGGCGCATCGCCGACGCGATCACCGCTGATCGGCCCGATCTCACCGCCTTCACCTGGCCCGGCGCGAAAGAGGAGAGCCTGGTGATGGTGTTCTCCGACTTTCTCCATGGCTTCGGGGGGTCCTACCGCGATGCCGAGGGCAACTACGCCTTCGACTCCGACGACGCAGTCGAGGCGCTCAGTTTCATGAAGCGGCTCGTCGACGAGGGCTACTCCCCGCAGGAGACCAGCGCGTGGCGGGGCGAGGAGTCCCGGCGGCGTTTCGTCGAGGGCGATGCGATCTTCACCTGGCACAACAGCGACCTGGTGATCTGGCTCGATGATCCAGAGCGCTCGAACGTCGTCGGCAACTGGAACTTCACGATGACCCCCGCCCAGCCCGACGGCGAGCGGGTCGGCGTGGCCGGTGGATTCGCCTTCGGCATCAACCCTCACTCCGACACTCCCGACGCTGCGGCGCGGGTCATGGAGGTCATCGCCTCCGAAGAGGTGCAGCGGGGCTTTGCGCTTGCCTGGGGGCCGGTGCAGTACTACGAGGGACTCTATGAGCAGGAGGATATCCTCGAGGCGAATCCCAACGCCGACAGGATCACCGACGTCCTCGACGGGGCCATCAACCGGCCGCCGAGCACGAGCTACACCGAGCTCTCGGCCATTCTCCAGGAGGAGATCCACACCGCGCTTACCGGCGGCAAGTCGCCACGGGAGGCACTCGAGGACGCACAGTCGCGAGTAGACCGACTCCGGTAAT
The DNA here is from genome assembly GCA_009908925.1 of Spirochaetota bacterium. Lineage (GTDB taxonomy): Bacteria > Spirochaetota > Spirochaetia > DSM-27196 > PWMO01 > JAAAOH01. The sequence continues at coordinate 2,252 of JAAAOH010000320.1, forward strand.
GAACGCCACGCGCCACGAAGCACGCGCCGCGGCCGCCCTCCTTCTTCCGGCGGTCGTGGCGCTTTCGGTTTTCTACTACTATCCCATCGCGCAGAGCGCGATCTACAGCTTCTTCGACCTCAGGTACTCGACCGACTGGCTTGCCTCCCCGTTCGTGGGCTTTGCGAATTACGTGGCCGGGCTCACCAATCCGGAGTTCTGGTCGGCGTTCCGCTTCACGACCCTGTTTACCCTCGGCGCGGTGTTTCTCGACTTCTGGATCGGGATGCTGTTTGCCGCGGCCACCTTCTGGGTGCATCGCCGCGTGCGCCCCGTCCTGCGGGCAATCATCATCATCCCCTGGGCCATCCCCAACGTCATCCAGGCGTCCATCTGGCGATGGCTGCTCAATTCCGACGTCGGGCTCATCGGGGACCTGCTCGTCCGGGCAGGCTTCGTGGAGAGGTCGCCCCTCTTTCTGTCGAACCAGACCCTGGCCATGGTTTCGGTGATCTGGGCCTACGTGTGGAAGGGATCGGCGATTTCGGCGATCTTCCTCATGGCCGGGCTCGCCACGGTGCCGCGAGAGCTTCACGAGTCGGCCCGCATCGACGGCGCGGGGGTGTTGCGGCGATTTTTCGCCGTCACCGTTCCGGTGATGCTTCCGACCATCTTCGTCACCCTGCTATTCCGCACACGTGATGCGCTCCGCGTCTTCGACATGATCTTCGGTCTCACGCAGGGTGGCCCCGGGAACGCCACCGAAACCTTGAGCACCTTCACTTACAAGGTCTATTTCAGCTTCAACCGCTACGGCGAGGGCTCGGCCTACGCAATCATCACCTTCCTGGTGATTTTCGCCGTGAGCGCGGTCTACCTGCGGCAGGTAAGCCACCGCTTCCATGCGCGGGAGTGACGCCGGATGAACACGTTGAGAATCCGCAATACACGAGCACATCTCCCCGTCTCGATCCTGATCACCGCAGTGATCGCAGTGTTCGCCCTGCTGCCGCTCTACTGGATCTTCGTGACCTCGCTCAAAGTGCCGGGTACGGAGTTCCGCCTGCCGCTTGAGTACTGGCCCGCAGAGGTTTCCTTCGAGAGCTACCGGCAGGTCCTCGGTGAGGGATTTCGAGTGCAACGGGCGATACTCAACAGCCTCTTCGTCTCCACCACGGCCATGATCGGCACCCTGTTTCTCGGATCACTTGCGGCATACACCATGGCCCGCCTGAGGTTCCACTACCGCTTCGGCTCTCTGCTCTTCATCCAGGCCGCCGGCATGATTCCGCCGATCATCGTGATCGGCCCGACCTTCGTGCTGCTCAAGAACCTCGGCCTGCTCGGAAGCCTCTGGGCGATGGTGCTACCCAACATGGCCTACGGCGTGCCGCTTGCCGCCCTTCTGATGACCGGCTACCTCTCCGGCATTCCCTACAGCATCGAGGAGGCAGCACGTATCGACGGCGCCTCCTGGATGCGGATCTTCTACAGCATCGTGCTGCCGGTGGCCGCGCCGGGGCTGTTCTCTGCGGGAGTCCTGAGCTTTCTCGGCTCCTGGGGTGAGTTCATGCATGCCTTCACCGTCAGCCTCGGCATCCGCGAGCTCCAGACCGTGCCCGTGGCCGTCCTCAGCTACAGCCAGGCCTTCGAGCTGCAGTGGACCTGGATCTCCGCCGCCACCGTCCTCGCCATCATTCCAGTGGTCGCGCTGGTCGTGGTGTTTCAACGCTATGTGGTGAGCGGGCTCACCGGTGGTGCCGTGGAAGGCTGAGGTATGGCCGCGCAGCAGCGTGCCCCTACCCCGCCTCACTCGACGCCGCCCAGAGGTTTATTCCGCCCTCTTTCGCATACGTGTCGATCTCGGCAAGCTCGTCCTCGGAGAAAGAGAGGTTGGCAAGGGCTGCAGCGTTCTCCTGGATCTGCTGCGGGCGGCTTGCGCCGATGAGCACCGTGGTAATGCGGGGCTCTTTGAGCACCCAGGCCAGTGCCATCTGCGCAAGCGACTGTCCGCGGTTCTCCGCAATACGATTGAGGGCCCGCACGCGCTCGAGATTCTCCTCGGAGAGGTAGTTCTCCTTCTTGAAGGACGGCGTGTCGGCGCCCGCGCGGGAGTCCTCGGGAACGCCACCAAGGTATTTCTGCGTGAGCAGCCCCTGTGCGAGGGGTGAGAATGCTATGGCCCCGACGCCACGGGTCTCGAGCTCGTCGAGGAGCGCCTCCTCAACCCAGCGGTTGAGCATTGAGTAGGAGGGCTGATGAATGAGGAGCTTCACGCCCATGGAGTCGAGGATGTCGGCGGCCTCGGCGGTTTTCTTCGCGGAGTACGATGAGATGCCGACGTAGAGGGCCTTGCCCTGCTTCACCGCGCTTGCGAGGGCGCCCATGGTCTCCTCGAGGGGAGTGTCGGGATCGAAGCGGTGAGAGTAAAAGATGTCGACGTAATCGAGTCCCATGCGGGAGAGGCTCTGGTCGAGGCTTGCCAGGAGGTACTTCCGTGAGCCCCAGTTTCCGTAGGGGCCGGGCCACATGTCATAGCCCGCCTTGGTTGAGATCACG
>JAAAOH010000230.1 GCA_009908925.1 Spirochaetota bacterium
AACTCGAGATTCTCACGTGCGGTTAGCTTACCGAACACGTTCGGCACCTCGAAGCCCACGCCGAGGCGCTCATAGATCTCGCGTCCGCTTCGGCGTACGTCGTGGCCGGCCACGAGAGCGACACCGTCGAACCCCTTCAGGACACCCGTAAGCACCTTCTGCGTGGTGCTCTTCCCGGCGCCCGAGGGACCGAGAAACCCGAAGATCTCGCCCTCCTCGACTGCGAAGGACACGCCGCGCACGGCGTCGCGGCCTGCTCCGGGATAGCGGACGCGCAGATCGCTCACATCCACCATGTTCATTTCGACTCTCCTGTGAGCTCTCGGGCAAGCCCGTCCGCGACATAACGCGAGAGGCGGTCACGCACGGCGGGAAATACGGCGGGTCCGATGATGCCCTCGAGGGTGGGAAGGAGGGCGAGCACCTTGATGACGCCGGTCGCGACCTCGGCGGATAGCGCCCCTGCGGCGTCGCTTCCCGCCGCGTCTGCCTCCGCCGTCCCGGTCGCGTCGGAGCCCGCGTCGTCGAGGAGATCACCGAGAATCCCCTCGAAGTAGGCTACATCCCCGAGCGCGTGCTCCGCGAGGCGCTCGGGAGGGAGGGCTCGGGCGAGGTAGGCGAGCTCCTCGGGATCGGTGAGCACGCGCAGGAACGGCCGCCCGCTCAGCACACTGGTTGCACCCTCGATGACGACTTGTATGCGCTCTTCGGGCTCCGGGCCGGCCCGCTGCAGCGCCTCGTCGATCTCGGCGCGGATGTCCCCTTCGGCCCGCTCGAGGAGTTCGAAGAAGAACTCTTCCTTCGAGCGTGCGAATCGGTAGAAGGAACCCTTGGCGATACCGGCCGCCTCGGCAATCTCGGCGATCGTGGTTCGACGGATGCCGCGGGACGCGGCGAGGCGCTCAGCCTCAGCGTAGAGTCGCTCTTGGATGCGGTCCTGTTCGGCTTCGGTGAATCCCCTCGGCATGCCGCTCCTCCGTCCCCGCCTCCGATTCCGGATCCCGGCCTCCGTCCCCGCCCCGGCGCCTCTTCCATGACTGTTTAGTACGTTGTGGTCATATGTTCGCACATACCCGTGGCTCCGTCAAGACTCCCGATGGTACTTTCTAACTCGCCGGCGGTACGGTACAATTTACACGACCAAAGGAGGAAGAGATGCTTCTCGATGAGTTCGACCCACTCTCCGATGACATGGTATCGGTGCTCGACAACGACGGGCGCGTGACGCGCAAGGGCTGGAAGCAGCCGGTCTCCGACGAGGAGGCCGTCGAAGCACTGAAGCAGATGCTCCTCGCCAGACAGGCGGATACCATGTCCGTATCCTACCAACGTCAGGGCCGCATGTTCACATATCCCCCCAACCTCGGTCAGGAGGCCATACAGGTCGCTGCCGGTATGCTACTGCGAGAAGACGACTGGCTGGTGCCCGCGTTTCGCGAGCTTGGTATGTGGCTTGCCAAGGGTGTCACGCTGAAAGAGCTGTTTCTCTACTGGCGCGGACACGAGGACGCCTCCCGCTTCGAGCACGCCACGAATGCGCTGCCGCTGTCGGTGCCCGTTGCAAGCCAGATAACGCACGGTACCGGTATCGGCTTCGCGGTGAAGAAGCGGGGCACCGATCAGGTCGTGTGCGCCTGTGTTGGGGACGGAGGAACATCGGAGGGCGATTTTCACGAAGGTCTGAACTTCGCCGGCGTGTGGCAGGTTCCGGTCGTGTTTCTCGTGCAGAATAATCAGTTTGCGATTTCGGTGCCGTCGCATAGCCAGACGGCGTCCCGAAATATCGCAGCGAAAGGTCGCGCCTACGGCATGCCCGGCATACAGGTTGACGGCAACGATTACTTTGCCTCCTACGAGGTCATGAAGGAGGCTGTCGATCACGCGCGCGCCGGTAAAGGGCCGGTGCTCGTGGAGGCGGTCACCTACCGCAAGGGCGCCCACACCACCTCCGACGACCCCTCGCGCTATCGCACGAAGGAGGAGGAGACCGAGTGGGAGACGAGGGATCCGATCAACCGATTGCGGGCCTATCTCGAAGCGAAGAACGCGTGGTCGGAGAACGAGAAACAGCTGCTCCATGAGTATCGCAAGGAGATCGACCGGCAGTTCCTCGAGGCGGAGAACTACGGTCCCTACGAGCTCGAAGACGTATTCCGGTGGCACTATGAGGAGATGCCCGAAGAGCTCCGGCGACAGAAGGTCGCCTACGAGCGCTTTCTCAACTGGAAGGAGGCGCAGGCATGAAGGCGATCAACATGGTACAGGCGCTCACGAGCGCCCTCGATCACGCCCTGGAGTCGGATGAGAGTGTCGTCGTCTACGGAGAGGATGTCGGGGTGGAAGGCGGGGTCTTCCGCGTAACCCAGGGGCTTCAGCAGAAGCACGGCGCCGACCGCGTGTTCGACAGTCCGCTCGCAGAATCCGCCATCGCGGGCACCGCGATCGGCATGGCCGCGGCAGGGCTGCGGCCGGTTATCGAGATGCAGTTTTCCGGGTTCGCCTATCCGGCGTTCAACCAGGTCATCTCTCACCTCTCCCGCATGCGGAATCGCACCCGGGGCGCATACCCGATGCCGGTTGTGGTGCGCATGCCCTACGGAGGCGGGATCAACGCCATCGAGCATCACTCCGAAAGCATGGAGGCGGTCTACGCCCATATTCCGGGCCTCATGGTGGTCATCCCCTCCTCGCCGCACGATGCGAAAGGCCTGCTCATGAGCGCCATCGAGAGCAACGACCCCGTCATCTTCATGGAGCCCAAGCGCATCTACCGGGCGGTGAAACAGGAGGTTTCCGAGGAGCCATTCCGCGTTCCGCTCGGCAGCGCACGTGTGGTACAGCCGGGAGAGCACATCACTGTGGTCGCCTACGGCGCCATGATCCGGGAGGTGCAGAAGGCCATGGTGCAGGCGAAGCAGGCGGGCATCTCGGTCGAGCTCATAGATCTGAGGACTATCTATCCCGTCGACCGGGAGACGATCGGGCGATCCATTAGAAAGACCGGCCGCATGCTCTTCGTCGGCGAGGCGCCGTCGAGCTACGGGCCCGGCGCTGAGCTCATGAGCATTGCCGTCGAGGAGGCGTTCCTGCATCTCGAGGCACCACCGCGGCGGCTGACCGGTTTCGACACCATCGTTCCGCTGCCGCAGGGCGAGCATTTCTACATGCAGGATCCACAACGGATTTTCTACGAGATCCAGAACCTGGTACACTTCTAGGGAGGGCCGATCCAATGCGATACATGTTCAAATTTCCCGACATCGGAGAAGGCATCACCGAAGGCCAGATCGTAGAGTGGCGAGTAAAGAAGGCGCAGCAGGTCCAGACCGGCGATCCACTTGTCGAGATGGAGACCGACAAAGTCGTCACCGACATCCCCTCCCCCCGCGATGGGACCGTCGTGGCTATCTACGGATCCGAGGGCGACACCATTAACGTCGGCGATCCCCTCGTCGAGCTCGAGATCGAGGGCGTATCGAGTGAGGAAGCTCAGCAGATCGCCGAGGAAAAGCCCGCGCCGCCCAGCCAGGAACCGGTCGACGAGGGTGACGGCGGGGTCGTCGGAACCATCGAGGTGGCCGGCGAGGGAGCCTACCTCCCCGCAAGCGACGAGGGCGTAGACCGCTCCGAGCAGACCGAGTCCGGCCGCCCCCGCGGAAAGGCACTGGCGACCCCCGTTGCCCGCGCGGTCGCTCGCAATCTCAACATCGATATCAATCGTATCCGGGGCACCGGTCCCGCCGGACGAGTCACCAAGGACGATGTCCATCGCTTCGCCGAAGGCCAGGCCGGCGGCGAAGCGACCGGGGAGGGCCCGCGCGGCCGCGCTGCTGTCGGTGCCGGCGGGACGGGCGTCCCCCGCAGCGCCGGGGGAGCACCCGGAACGACGGGCGAGGAGGAGGAGCTCGAGTACCGGCAGCTTTCGGGCATCCGAAAGACCATCGCCCGCCACATGGTGGAGTCCAAGCACAACGCCGCCCACATGAGCGTCACCGAGGAGGCGGAGATCTCCGAGCTCGTGGAGCTCCGCGCCAGGCACAAGCAGCGCTTCGCCGAGAAGGGCGTGCGGCTGACCTATCTCCCCTTTATCCTGAAGGCCATCGCCGCGGCGCTCAAACGCCACCCGAGCCTCAACGCCGAGATGGACCTCGAGCACAACCGTATGATCTATTACCACCGCTACAATCTCGGGATCGCCGTGGATACCGATGATGGGCTCGTGGTGCCGGTCATACGGGACGTGGACCGACGACCGCTTTCGGAAATCGCCGCAGCCATCGACGACCTTTCGAGCCGCGCACGACAGCGCAAGCTCGCAATGGATGAGCTCAAAGGCGGAACGTTCTCGGTGACCAGTTTCGGTTCTATCGGCGGGCTCTTCGCCGTGCCCGTCATCAACTATCCCGAAGCAGGAATCCTCGGGATCGGTCGCATCCACAAGCGTCCGGTCGTCACCGAAGGTCCCGAAGGCGACGAGATCGGGATCGGCACGATCATGCCGTTGTCACTCAGCGTTGATCACCGCATTGTCGACGGCGGTGAGGCAACGCGGTTTCTGAACGACATCGTCGAGTTCCTCGAGAGTCCGGCATCCATGTTCATCGATTGAGGAGGCATCACATGTACGACGTAATCATCATCGGAGCAGGACCCGCCGGATACGTAGCCGCATTGCGTGCGGGACAGCTCGGCATGAAGACGCTGCTCATCGAGCGCGGGCGTGTCGGCGGACGGGCTCTTCACGCCGGCGTAGTACCATCGAAGGGAATGCTCGAGTCCGCGCGCTTCTTCCAGCAGGTGATGCAGGCATCCCACTTCGGGGTGGAAGGTCTCGACACGCAGCACGCACGGTTCAGTATGCGCACAGCCATGCAGCGCTCGACGCAGGTCGCCGAGCGCATGAGCGAGAGCATCGAGGCGAAACTGGAGGCGCGCGGGGTGGAGCGGATACGTGGTGAGGCCGAGATTGCTTCGGGCACGTCGGTCAGCGTTGAAAGCCGCGTTATCGAGGGCCGCCATATCATCCTCGCCACCGGCTCCGATACTGTCGCCCTGCCCTTCAACATGCCCGCCGAACGAACCGCGACTGCCTGGACCGCCCTATCGACGCCGGAGGTACCCGAGCGCGTGGTGGTCCTCGGTACTACGCCGGTTGCGGTGGAGTACGCGGAGCTTTTCTCGATGCTCGGCTCGACGGTGACCATCGCCACGGCCATGCCGGGGCTGCTCCCGATGCTCGGCCCGCGGCTCGTGGAGGCGGTGACCAGGCGGCTTCAGAGCGCCGGGGTGCAGATCATCACCGATGCCGGCACCTACAGCTACGGGAACGGTCGCCTCAAAATCGGGACGGAGACTGCTCCCTGCGATGTTCTTATCAACTGTATCGCCGAGCGCGGTGTCCTGCCCGGCGGCGAGATATCATTTGACATGGCAGGGCCGTTCCCGAACGTGGACGCCTACCTCCGTACGAGCGTGGAGACGATTTACGCGGTCGGCAATGTAAACGGGATGATGCCGACCGCGCGCAGTGCCTCGGCACAGGGATTGTACGCGGTGAACAATATCGCCGGCGTCACCGATCCCTGGATCAAGGGTAATGAGCCTGTGGTCGTGTACGGAGAGCCGGAGATCGCTCAGATCGGTCGCACCGAGTCCGAGCTGGAGGCCGACGGCGTCGCGTTTCGAAGTGTTGAGGCACCGCTCACCGAAAACAGCACCGCCCTCATCCGGGGCGCCGGAGACGGCTTCGTTCGGATTCTCTTCGAGCAAACCTACGGCGAGGTGCTCGGTGTGCAGATATTCGCCGAGAACGCCTCCGACCTCATCGGGGAGGCTGCGGCCATGATGCGGTTCGAGGGAACCGTCTACGATGCCGCGCGCACGGCGCACGCCCATCCCACGATTTCGGAGGTCTTCATGGATCTCGGTCGGACTGCGGGGGAGGACATCGAGTCAGTCACTTGAACCGAAGAGATGGATTAACATGAGCACGGACGTGCTGAAGTTTGGAACTTTCAATATTCGAACCACGGCTGTGGGCAACACCGGACGTCTGCGCTGGAACCGACGACGCGAAGTCATCGAGTCGCTGATTCAGCGGCAGGACCCCGATATCCTCGCGCTGCAGGAGGTCACGAACCGGACCCACGGTATTCCCAATGACGTCGACCAGTTGCAATGGCTCGCCGATACCTTTCCGCGTCTCGAAGCTGCGGTTGGCACGGTGGCGGATGAGCCGCCTGCCGACAATCCGATCCTCATTCGTGGGGAAAGGCTGGAGACGCTGAGTCGCGGATTCCTCGCCTTCGATGAAGAGGGGCTCGTCATCGCCGGTGGGATCGATCCCCGACTGCTCCGGGGGCGCCCCCACAGCAGGATCCGACGGCATCAGGCGGCACGGCATCTGAGTAAGTCTTTCGCCGCGTGGGGCGTACTGCAGGACAAAGAGGAGGATGAGCAACTCGTGGTGTATAACGTGCACCTCGATGCGCGTAATCCGAAGTTTCGGCGGCGGCAGGCGCAGCTCATAATCGACACCATCCGGCAGCTCGGGCACCTCGACATGCCCCTCGTCGTGCTGGGGGATTTCAACTCGTTTCGCGGATCACCGCCGGTGCGAGCACTCACCGAGCTCGGACTCGAGCCGGTTATCGAAGCCAACCGACGGGGGACCTTTCATTTCGGTTACGGGGTTACCCTGTGGCCGCGGATCGATCATATTCTGGTCTCGGAGCAACTCGAAATTCGAGACGGGTACATCGAGCGACACAAACACGAGGGGGTCTACCCCTCGGATCATTATCCGGTGTTCGCCGAGGTGGAGCCGCTGGCCTCTTAGGTTTCCGCGGCCCCCTCGTCTCCGGTCGGCCCGTCTCCGGCCGCTTCTTCTTCGACTCGCTCCTCCCCGGATCCGGCGCGGTAGTCGGTGTAGAACTGCGGGCGCCCCGGGATGGAGAGCCTGAGCAGGAGTTGCGCGTCGGCATCGCCGACGGCGGCCGCTTCCGCGTCATCACCGTCCCCGTCGGCGACGTCACCCTCTTCGGCGTCGGCGTTCGATCCCGCCTCAGCGGCTTCGCCTTCTTCCGCATCCGCCGCCAGGCGGCGCTCCTCCACGCTGTACGCGAATGATGCGCTCGCGTCCTCCTCGGGCAACTCGACCTCCCGCCACTCCTCACCGTCCTCGGTAGTTTCACGCGCGAGGAACGTGATGACGTCGTCCTCGACACTGATCTCGCCCCGCGATCCGATGCGTACGGTGCCGGCCTGATAGGCGTAGAACTCGTAGCTGTCTGCCTCTATCTCCCAGAGAAGGCGGCTCGGTCCAATGACGAGCGACCACGTGCCGGTATAGCTCTGCTCGCCGTTCTCGGGATCTGCCTGAGCGTCCTCGGCCTGCTGACCGCTCACGACGGTCGCCAGGCTCATGATCAGAAGCAGAACTGTAAAGAGTCTCGAAAGTCGAAAATGCTGCACGGTCGGTCTCCTCCTGCACCGGTCCTACACCGGGGCATGCGCGGGCGGCATGGTCCCCTATTCCGTGTATCGGCCCGGCCTCCCATCAGCATGAAAGACTTTCCCCTGTTTTGTCCATGGGAAGTTTTTTCCCGTCCCGCGCCGGGCGCCGGCTCGCCGCGCGGCCGGGGTGGCGCGGGTTGAGCCGAAATTCGCCCCGAAAGTGCCCGCGAGCGCCGAAAACCGGATAAAAACACCTCCGAAAGCGCTCTGCACCGGGGCCCATCAGAGTCAACTTGGCACGGTTCTCGCTTCTATATGGGTACAGCATTCGTAACGAGGAGGAATACAATGAAACGAGTTGCTTTGGTACTTGTACTTGCGATGGTCGGGGGCGCGCTCTTCGCGTCCGGCACCCAGGAAAACGTCGCCCCCGGCGCGGTCGGCCCCGGTGGTGGGCGACCCGGTTTCGCGGGCCCCGGCTTTGCCGCACCCGGCGTGGCAGGACCCGGCGTAGCGACGCCCGCCGCGGAAACCGAAATGGTCGGCACCTACGACGAGATAGACGGCTACCCGGTAATCCGGGTGAACGGCAAGACCTATACTGCCGGCGTCCCCGGATACCGCTGGCTGGATCTGGATCTCGAGCCCGGAGATGAGGTTACCGTGAAGGGATACCTATTCGAGGAAATCGAGAGTCTCGACGGACACCTGCGGGTGACCTCGGCGACCATTGACGGCACCGAGTACGACATCGCGCCGCCGCGCACGGCCCGGACGTCGGGCTGGGGACCCCACCACGGCTACGGCATGATGGGATCGCGAGGCGGATGGCAGGGAATGCGTGGCCCGCAGGGCTACGGCCCGGGCTATGAGTCCCGGGGCTACGGCCCGCAGCAGGGGTATGCGCCCCAGGGTTACGGCCGCCAGGCCCCGGCGCCGGGATACTCCGGCCGCCGTTGGTAATCCCCATCGATAATCATATAGAATGAGGCGGGTCCACAGGGGCCCGTCTTTTCTATGTCTACCGCAATGAACCGCGAGAAGCGACAACGCTATCTGCTCATCGCAGCCGGGGTGGGCCTCACCACATTGCTGGTCGCAGGCTTCGTATTCCTGCTGTCGCAGCGGGGCGAACACGACAGAACGCTCATGGAGTTCGAAGCCTTGCAGGCAGCTGCGGCCCTGACCGAGTACTACGCTCGCTCGGGCCCTCCCGACGAATCGGTGCTTCCCGAGCGCGTGCGCGGCTTCGGAATCTACGACGACTCGGGTCGGGCACGTATCCAGGTCGGCACGGCACCCGCAGCACGACAGCCGATACCCCCGTCCGCGGCCCCCAGATCGGAGCTCTACCGGGGCGAAGGGACACTTCGGCTCGTCAGGCCACTCGGCGTGCCGCGGGCAACCCGCCCGGGACCCATGGACCGCATGCCTGGAAACATGCGCGAGCGGATGCAGGATCGGGGCATGGGCCCGCGCGGGGGAATGATGCAACCGCCTGAGCCGACTCCCAACCCCGCACCGGGGCCCGAGTCGAGAAGCGCCCTTGGAGGGGCCACCTTTCTCCTCATCGATTATGACGTGTCCCATATCCTCGCCTCCACCCGCACCCGCCTCGCTTCCTGGTCCGCCCTCGGCCTCGCCCTGATCGGACTGCTCGCCGCGGTGGCAGCGCTCTCGCATCGCCTGCATCTCTACGAGGAGGACCGCCGAAAGCGTGAGCACCTCGTACAACTCGGCGAGGCGGCGCGAACCCTCGCGCACGAGATCCGGAATCCCCTTGGCGCCATGAGGCTGCAAACCGCCATGCTTCGAAAGCGGCTCGGCGGGACGGACGCGGCGGCCGGGTCTGCGGGCGCGCTGTCGGCGGCGCCGCAGCTCGACATCCTCGACGAGGAAGTGGGGCGAATCGATGCGCTTGTCAACGAGGTACGGGAGTTTTTGCAGGACCCGACAGGGGCGCCGGAAAACATCGAGCTCACCGAGTTCCTTCAGAGCCTGCCCACGCGGTACTCGTTCCCCATCGAGGTGGAGCTGCACTGCCCGTCGCCCTGCACGGTGCGATTAGACCGTCACCGTTTGCACTCGGTCCTCGGCAACGTGCTGCGAAACGCCGCGGAAGCGGCGCCGCCCGTCGAACTGAGCCTGCGGCGCACCCGCGACAGCGCCGAGATCCGCGTCGCCGATCGTGGTCCGGGGCTGCCCGCCGACGCGGCCGGCGAGCACGTCTTCGACCCCTTCTATACGCGGAAGGAAGGGGGGTTCGGGGTCGGCCTCGCGGTGAGCAAACGCTTTGTCGAGGCGGCGGGCGGCAGCATTGCGCTCCGAAACCGCGACGACGGTGCCGGCGCCGAGTGCATCATCCATTTACCGGAGGTACCGCCCGATGCGCGTGCTGATCGCTGACGACGAGAAGAACATCCGGCGCACCGTAGCAGACTATTTTGCCCTCGAGGGCATCGAGTGCGAGGAGGCCGAGAACGGACTTTCCGCACAAAAGTCCCTCGCCGAGGAGCATTTCGACGGGCTGGTCGTAGACCTGCGCATGCCCGGCATGAGCGGTCTCGAGCTCCTCGACTGGCTGCAACAGGAGGGACGGAGCATCCCGACCATCATGATCTCCGCCTACGGCGAGATCCGCGACGCGGTGGCGGCCATGAAGGCCGGCGCCGCCGACTACGTCACCAAACCTTTCGATCCCGACGATCTGCTGATCCGGCTCACTCGATCGGTAGAGGACGACCGGCTCAGGCGGCTGGCATCCCTCGACCGGGAAGCCGGGCCGGAGCTTGAGTCCGAGAGCTCCTCGATGAGAAAGGTGCTCGAGCTTGCCGGAAAGGTCGCGCCCACCGATTCGACCGTGCTCATCACCGGCGAGAGCGGGACCGGGAAGGAAGTCCTCGCGCGCCGGATCCACGAGTCATCGACCCGCGCGGACAGTCCCTTCGTCCCCATCAACATAGGCGGCATCCCCGAACAGCTCATCGAGTCCGAGCTCTTCGGCCACGAAAAGGGAGCTTTCACCGGCGCCGACGCCCGAAAACGCGGTATGATCGAGGTTGCAAGCGGCGGCACCGCGTTTCTCGATGAAATCGGCGACATGCCGCTGCATCTGCAGGTGAAGCTGCTTCGTGTGCTGCAGGAGCATCGGATCCAGCGGCTCGGCGCTACGACCTCGATCCCCGTTGATGTGCGCTTCATCGCCGCCACCAACGCGGACCTCGAAGCCCGCGTGGCGGACGGCCGCTTTCGGGAAGACCTCTTCTACCGATTGAACGTTATTCGAATCAAGCTGCCGCCGCTGCGCGAGCGTCCCGAGGATATCCCCCTCCTCGCCCGCCATTTCCTCTCGACCATGCGGGAGCGCACCGGCTCACGCGTCACCGCGATCAGCCCCGAGGCGGTGCGGGCGCTGCAGAGCTACCGCTTTCCGGGGAACGTGCGCGAGCTCGAGAACATGATCGAGCGCGCGGTCATCCTGGCCGAGGAAAGCGAGCTCACCGCGGCCGACTTCGATCTTCCCGAAGCGGGAGGGGCCGAGGGCCGCGGCCGGGGTCGCCCGGGGGCAGCGTCAAGCCCGCGCGGCACGTTGCGAGAGATCGAGCGAGCGGCTATCGAACAAGCCCTGTACCGCAACGAGTGGCGACGCCAACAGACCGCCGACGAGCTCGGCATCACGCGGCGGACGCTCCTCAACAAGATCAAGGATTACGGGCTCGAAGAAGATCTCTCATAGTTGCCACGCTCGCCTGCCCCTGCGACAATACGCCGGCACTTGCAAAAACACCGGGAGGCACTCAATGAGCAAACGGATTGGCGACGCACAACCGTCTGACGCGCCCCAACCGGCCACCGGGTTTCGGACCACGCACAGGGTGCTCACCCGCCCGGCGGAGGATCTCGGCGAGCTCGACGATGAGTCCGTAGATCTCGTCGTCACCTCGCCACCCTACCCCATGATCGAGATGTGGGACGGATCCTTCGCCGACCAGGACCCGGCAATCGCCACCTCCCTCGCCGAAGGGCGGGGGACGGAGGCTTTCGACCGCATGCACGCGATCCTTGCCCGCGTGTGGAAGGAGTGTTTCCGGGTTGTGAAACCGGGGTGCCTTGCCTGCATCAACATAGGCGATGCTACGCGCTCGCTCGCCGGGCACTTTCGCCTCTACTCCAACCATTCGCGCATCATCACAGACTGCGATGCGATCGGCTTCGAGACGCTCCCCCTTCTGCTCTGGCGAAAGCAGACCAACGCGCCGAACAAGTTCATGGGCTCCGGGATGCTTCCCGGCGGTGCCTACGTGACGCTCGAGCACGAGTACATCCTCGTGCTTCGGAAGGGCGGCAAGCGGGAGTTCGGGCCCGAGGAGCGCGCGCGACGCCGCGCGAGCGCATTCTTCTGGGAGGAGCGAAACCGCTGGTTCTCCGACGTGTGGGACTTCAAAGGGGTACGGCAAAACGTGACCGGAGACACCGCCGGCGCGGGCCGGCAGCGCACCGGCGCATTCCCCTTCGAGCTCGCCTATCGCCTGATCAATATGTACTCCATGCGCCAGGACACCGTGCTCGACCCGTTCCTCGGTACGGGAACGACGACGGCCGCGGCTATCGCCGCAGCACGCAACAGCGTGGGCGCCGAGATCGACGCCCGTCTCGCGGCGACGGTGCCGGAGACCATAGCGGAGGCGGCCGGCGGTCTCAACGCGCGTGTGTGGGAGCGCGTCAGCGATCATCTGGAGTTCGTCCGACGCTACGAGGCCGACCACGGGAAGCCGCCCGGCCACCTCAACCGCTCCTTCGGCTTCCCCGTCATGACGGGGCAGGAGGAGGAGTTGATTCTGAGCTCTGTGGAATCAGTCGAGCGCGAGGGCGACACCGGGGTGCGCGCGGCCCATCGGGACGTCGATGCCGGCGACCTCGAGCGCGGGGCGCCGGCGCCGCCGAAGCTTGCCGACTCCGGACGGCTGTTCTAGCGCGTCGCGCCCGGTGGCGTCGCACCCGGTGGCGCCGCCAGAAGCGTGCGAAGAAAGCGTTCGCAGCGGGCAAGATCACCGAGGGTGATGTACTCATCCGGCTTGTGGGCCTGCTCGATGTTACCCGGACCGCAGAGCACCGCGGGGATCCCCGCCAGCTGAAAGCGCCCGGCCTCGGTGGCGTAGGGCATTCGAACCGGTGCCGCCGCGTCGGCCGCGGCCATGACACGCGCTACCGCGGGATCGTCGTCCGCCATGTCGAGCCCCGGCCCCTCGATGTCCACGGTCCAATCGATATCCGCTGCGGAGGCCCGGCGACTGAGGGCAGGTAGCACCTCCCGCTCCCCGAACCCGCGAACCTCGCCGAGGAGGTCACGCGGATCTTCGCCGGGAATGCAGCGGAACTCGAAACCGAAGCGTGCAGTACGCGGGACGATGTTCAGCGCCACGCCGGCCTCGACCACCGCGGCATGCACGGTCGAGTGCGGAACGCCGTAGCGGCGGTCGAACGGCCCGTCGGCTTCCCGGGCAATCTCCATTTCTTCGAGCCGGGTGATGAGACGCGCAGCGCCGTAGAGCGCGTTCGCGGCTTCCGGCTCGAGCGAGGAATGGGCTTCACTGCCGGTCACCGTGCAGGTCCCCTGCAGGATACTCTTGTGCCCGGCACCGACCTGCATACGAGTCGGCTCTCCCACGACACAGAGCTCGGCCGAATACCCGAGCTCGCCGAACTGTGCGATGAGCCCCTGCACACCGCGCGTGCCGATCTCTTCGTCATAGGAGAACGCGAGGTAGAGCGGCCCCGGCAGGCTCTCGAGCCCGGCGGTCCGCGCGAGGGTCTCGACGACCGTGACCATGCACGCGAGGTATCCCTTCATGTCGCAGGCTCCGCGCCCGTAGAGACGATCCGCCTCCCGGCGAAGCGTCCACGGATCGGTGCTCCACTGCTGCCCCGCAACCGGCACGACATCGGTGTGCCCGGAAAGCATGAGCCCAGGCCCCGTCCGCGGGCCGAGCCGCACGAGGAGGTTGGCCTTCGTGCCGGTCTCGTCGTAGCTCCGATGCATCTCGCCGCCGAGGGGCGCGAGCCGCTCTTCGAGGTAGTCGATGATCCCGAGGTTCGACGTGTTGGTCACGGTCTGCATCGAGACGAGATCGGAGAGGCAGTTGATGGTGAACTCATCGGGTGTGTGCGCGGTTTCGGGTACATCGCTCATAAAAGCAGCCGGCTGCCACGCTACACCGCCGGCTCGTCGGAGTCAACGGTGGGGGCGGTGGCACCGCGTGATGCGGCGACGCGGCGCCGGGGCGCCGGCTTTCCGCCAGAGGGGTGGCGTCGGTATATTGTCGCGTGCAACAGTCAGAGGAGCAGTCAGAGGAGGACGACGTATGTATTTCAAGCATGTATATGAAGACGGACTGGCGCAGGCGAGCTATGTGGTCGGCTGTCAGGCGACGGGCTCTGCCATCGTCATAGACCCCCGACGCGACATCCAGGTCTATCTCGAAATTGCCGACAGTGAGGGCTTCTCGATCGACTACATAACCGAGACTCACATTCACGCCGACTTCCTGAGCGGCACGCGGGAGCTCGCTGCGGCCACCGGCGCGAAGGTACTGCTCTCCGGCGAGGGTGGCGCCGACTGGCAGTACGACTTCGACCATGAAAGCCTTACAGACGGCGACAGCTTCACCGTCGGTAACCTGCGGTTCGACGTGATTCATACACCCGGCCACACGCCCGAGCACATCTGCTTCGTGCTGACGGACCTTCCGAGCTCGGAGGAGCCGGTGATGCTCTTCACGGGGGACTTTCTCTTCGTCGGCGACGTCGGCCGTCCCGACCTTCTCGAGGAGGCCGCAGGGGTAAAAGGCGCCCGCGAGGTGGGTGCGCACCAGATGTACGAGTCGGTGCACAAGCTCGATTACCTCCCCGACTTTGTCCAGGTGTGGCCCGGTCACGGCGCCGGATCCGCCTGCGGGAAGGCGCTCGGTGCGGTGCCGAGTACGACGCTCGGCTACGAGCGGCGGGTGAACTGGGCCTATCGTACAACAGACGAGACTGAGTTCGTCGCAGAGCTCCTCGACGGTCAGCCGGAGCCGCCGACGTACTTCGGCACGATGAAGATCTGGAACCGTGAGGGGCCGAAGGTGCTTCAGTCTCTGCCGCGGCCCAACCGGCTCGATCCTTCCTCGCTCAAGCGGATGGTCGACCGCGGCGCCCAGGTCGTCGACGCTCGCGACAAGTTCGCCTACGCGGGCGGCCATCTCCCGGGATCCTACAACATCCCCGACAGCTCCGACTTCAGCACCTGGGCAGGCTGGCTCCTGGACTTCGAGCGTGACGTCGTACTAATCGCGCCGGATCATCGCGTGGATGACCTGGTGGCCCGCCTCGTGCGCATCGGCTGCGACCGCGTGGTCGGCTACCTGCCCGACATTGAGCGTCTCTCCGATACCGGCATCGAGCTGGAGATCGTCCGTCAGCGCACCGTCGCCGACGTCCACGACGACATCGCCTCCGGCGCGGTTTCCGTACTGGATGTCCGAAGCGCAAGCGAGTACGGGGACGGCCACATCGAGGATGCGCTCAACATCCACGCCGGCCGACTCCCCGATCATCTCGCCGAGATCCCCCGCGACCGGGAAGTCGTGGTGCATTGCGAAACGGGCTTTCGCTCGAGCATCGCAAGCAGCGTACTTCTCGCCCACGGTGTGAGAAACGTCTCGAATATGACCGGCGGCTATGCCGCATGGCAGGATGCGGGGTATGAGACGGTGGCGGAGGGCGAGCCGGTGGGCTGAGGCAGCGGAAGACGCTACACACCGAGAAGTGCCGCCGGAACGACGCCGATTCCATCGGAACGACGATACGCGGTGGGCCCCGTGTTTACCACGAGCGCGTCCAGTAGATCCCCGCTAAGCTCCTCCTGTAGCCACCGCAGGTGCTTGACGTCCTCGTCATTCACCGTTCCGCCCAACTTCGCTTCCATAGCCAGAACCTTACCGTCGCCACGTTCCACTATCAGGTCGATTTCGCGTCGCCCGCCTTGGAGCCGCAAGTGCCGTACGTGCGCCTCCGCCATTTGTGCATACACGCGGACGCACAACGTCACGAGGGACTCGAAGAGGTTCCCGAGTAGAGTGCCGTCCTTCGGAACGGGCGTGGTCGATTCATCTCCGGCAAGGAGCGCTTTCGCGTCGAGGCCCAGCACCCGGACAGCAAGTGCAGGGTCGGTCAAATGGTGTTTGGGCGCTTGGCCAAGCCGATTCAGAATGTTTCGTGAGGGCAACCATGGAGGCAGCGGGTCAACGATCCAGAGTTTCTTCAGGATGTCACGGTACGGTTGCGTTGTCGTCTTGGCGGGTTTGTCCCCGTGACCGCCCGTTGCCGCATCTCTGATCGTGTCAAACGACGCCGTTGTCGACGTGGCCGCAGCGTAGGCTTTCATCCAAGACGAAAGCACTTCGGGACGCCGAACGGTGTAGCCCTGTTCGTGGAAGTCGGCATCGATTATCCGGGTCACATAGCCATCCAACTGACGACGCAGTGACCGTCCGGACAAGGTTCGAATAGCGGGGAATCCGGAACGAACAATCTCATCAACGTAGTCTGCTAATCTCACATCGGTAGAGCCGAGAAGGTCGCCCGCTTCTCCTCGCAGCAGCATGGACAAGCTCACCGCCGGTTCGGCGATTCTGCGCTCGGCAATAGACATCGGGCGCATCCTGACCGTAACAATCCTCCCGGCACCTGGGTGTGTCGGGGCAGGTGAGGGAGTAGCCGAGCCGGTGAGAAGAAAACTCCCCGGCGCAGCGCCGCGATCTACCGCACGCCGAACGGCGTCCCAGACCGCCGGGACCCGTTGCCATTCATCAATCAATACCGGAGGCTTACCAGCCAGAACCTGCCGAGGGTCGGCTTCGGCGACCGCCCGTTGCGCCGGATCATCGAGGTAGTACACCGTAGAGGCGAGACGCTCTGCAGTTGAGGTCTTTCCAACCCCCCGAGGGCCTTCAAGCGCAACGGCTGCAAGCCCTCCCACGAGCCCACCGATTTCTTCGTCTACTACTCGAGCGTGGTACTCCATTCCATCGCCGTCCTATGCGTTTGCCAGGCTCTTGATCCATTCCATCATGGCGACACCGCCACATGCGCGGCCGATGCGCAGCTAGAGCGCTACCATATCGCCAGAAAAAACACTACCATTTCGTCACAGTTTACCATACCATATCGCCACTACAGTGTCTTCACGGAGGAACCGCCGATGTCGATCGGAGCACCACCTACCGCATCCGCATCGTCAGCCCGCCATCGAGGGTGATGTTCTCCCCGGTGATGTAGTCGTTCTCCGCAAGAAAGCGGATCCCCTCTGCGACCTGCGCCGGCGTGCCCTCGCGGTGCAACGGGATGCGATGGGAAAGGTTGTGCTGCTTGGCGTCCTCGCTCATGCCGTCGTGAAAGCGCGTGCGAATGATGCCCGGTGAAATGCAGTTCACGCGGATGTTGTCGTCGGCGAGCTCCGATGCAAGTGACCGTCCGAACTGCAGCAGCGCGCCCTTCACCGTCGAATAGGGGGTGATTCCGGTGACGCCTCGCAGTCCCGCAACCGAGGACACGAGAATGATTGCCGCGCCCGCGGTCCCGGCTGCACCGCCGACGGCATCACCGCCCCCTGTGCCGGTGGCAGCCCCGGGGCCGGCGGCTCCGCGCCGCAGATGCGGAAGCGCGGCGCGCACGAGATGAAACGCCGCATGCACGTGGACATCGAAGGCGGCGTACCACGCCGCCTCCACATCGTCGCCGTCGATCGGCCCGGGTACGTTGCCGCCCGCGTTGTGAACCAGCACATCAACTCCGCCGAGCTCCCGGGCGGCCTCCTCCACCACGCGGCGGCAGTCGTTCGCACGCGCCATGTTGCCGGTGAGCGAAATGCCCCGGCGGCCCGCGGCCTGCACCCTCGCGATCACCTCGTCGGCGGCCTTGTCCCCGCTGCGTGAAACGATGGCGACGTCGGCCCCGCCCTCGGCGAGCGCCACCGCCGTCTCCGCGCCGATGCCGTGCGATCCGCCCGTTACCAGTGCAACTCGTTTGCTCAGTTCCATGATTCCAGTCTACGCACCTCGGCAGTTCACTGCAACGTAGGTCCGCGGGAGCCGGATGCGGCGGGCCCGGGTGCCGGGGCCGGGGTGCCGCGGGCCCTGTTGTCACCGGCCGTCGTTGTGCGTAGGCTTGAAGCATCATGCACACAGTCGACGTGGAGGCGATTTCCCGCTCCGCACTCGACACCTCAAGCAACCTCTTTCAGAGCCCCTTGTGGGCGGGGACAAAGGCTCGTCTGGGCGAGCAGCCCCTTTCGTTCCGATTCCGCTACGCCCGGCGCTGGTATCCCTTGTTAGTGGTGGTGCGGCCCCTGGGCGAAGGCTGCCGTGCCGGCTACATCCCCTGGGGCCCCGACCTGCGGCTTCCTGAGTCCGAGCAGGCACCGCTTCTTGAGCAACTCGCCGCCGGGGTGGCGCCGCTCCTGCCCGACGATGTGGCGTTCCTGCGCTTCGACCTGCCCTGGCAGAGTCCCTACCAGCGCGAAGGTGAGGAAGAGCCGCCGAACCGCGTCCGCGAGCTGCGGATGAACTTCGGCACCGAGAGCCGGAACCTCAGAAAGGCGCCGACCGACGTACAGCCCACCGACACCCTGGTCATCGACCCGCGCCGCACCCAACATGAGCTGCTTGCCGACATGCGGGCCAAGACGCGCTACAACATTCGCCTCGCACAGCGCCGCGGGGTGGTGGTCGAGGAGCATCCCCACGCCGACCTGGCCGCCTGGTACGAGCTATACCGCGAAACGATGGAGCGCAAGGGGCTCACTGTACATGAGTATCGCTACTTCGAAGCACTCTTCCGCGCCGCCGACATGGGAGACGACGCCCACGGCGAGCTCAAGCTTCTCCTTGCCCGCCATGGCGAGGAGCTCCTCGCCGGGATGGTCCTCGCCCTCTACGGCGACTACGCGGTCTACCTCTACGGGGCGAGCTCCGATCGCCGTCGTCCGCTCATGCCGGCCTACCGGCTGCAGTGGCGGGCCATACAGACCGCCTCCGAGGCGGGCTGCCGCGCGTACGACATGTTCGGGATACCGGGGGACGACAGCCCCTCACACCCCATGCACGGGCTCCTGCGATTCAAGTCCGGCTTCGGCGGCCGCCGGCTCACCCGGAGGGGGTGCTGGGACTACCCCTTCGCCGGGGACCTCTATCGCGAGGTAAAGGGCCGGGAGCTCGCCGACGGCGGCTATTACTGCTCCTGAACCCGGCCGTGGCGGTGGCGCCCCGGGGCGGCGGTGCCACCCGGGGGGCGCCGGGGCGGCTACTACTCCTCCTGATCCTCGTCGCTCTCGAGGGCAGCTTTCGAGGAAGCTGCGCGCTCCTTGAGGTGCTTCGAGAAGCTCATCTTCGGCACACCCGTTTCCGGTTTGGCCGGAATCAGCATCTCCTCTCCGGTGGACGGGTTCCGCCCCATGCGAGCCTTCTGCGCCGAGCGGCTGCCGAGGAAGAGCTTGCCGATGCGACCGAGGGGCACACGCTCGCCGAGCAGGGCGCCCGCTTCGGCCATCAACAGATAATCATCTATGACCTGTCGCGCCACCGTCTGGGTTAGCCCGTTCTTCTTCGCCACGTACTGCACCATGGTCTTCATGGTAAAGTGCTCGATCTCACCGGCCGGCATGGTCAGTGTGCGGTTGAGCTTCACGAAGCCGTTGGTGAGGAAGATGGTCGCCTCGCGGATGCGGCGCTCCTGGTCGGCCGCGCTCACCTCCGGGGCACAGGCGACCGCCCGCAGTACGGGTGAGCTCTGCTCAATGCTGCAGTTGCTGAAACGTGCCGGGACGTCGCGACGGATCGAGCCTTCGAGGCGCACGTCCTCCTCGCGCACGAGACTCGGAACGTCGGCGCGAAGCGGCATGCTTGCGTACTCGAAGCGGCGGCCGGGGGCCGGGGTTGCACCGCCGTCCGCGGGTTCCGCGGGCCCCAGGCTCAGCAGAGAGCCCGAATAGGTGAGCACGAGCACACCGCGGTCGTCATCGGGCGAGAGCTCTTCGATATCCCTCATGTCGAGCAGCTCGGTCTGCTCCTCGAAGAGGTCGCGCTTTTCGATCCAGTTCGCGGTAATGCGCGCAAGACTGTCCTCTCCGGGGGGCAACCCGGACGACTCGGTGATGGATTGCAGGTGGCGCTGAATGCGCTCGGGAAGGTCTTCAAAGCGTGTCATGTGCATCCTCCACTTCGACTATAACACCGACTTGGAATTTCTGCCGTTACGGGAATACACTGAACTTAGAAACCGAGACAAAAAAACGGAGGCATTCACATGGGAGAGTATCTGGATCAGGTGCCTGAGCAGGTTCGCGACCACATTCGACAGATTACAAAGACGTCCGGCCTGCCCGACACCGAAGAGTCGGTGGAAGAAATGGCGAAGGGCTGGCTCGACAAGAAAAAGGCTTTTGAAGACAAGCTCGATGAGCTGAATATGGAAGAAGTCGACGAGTTCGGCGTTGAGGAGGAGCGGGGCGCGCTCGTCCTTACCTACTCGGGCTCCATCCTCAACATCGGTCCCGTAACCGACGGGGTGCGCCGAACGGAGTACGTGAGTATCGGACTCCGGCAGGACGTTCCCGAGTCCGCCACGCACGCGGAGTCGCAACTGGCCGAGGACATCAGCCTCGACGAGGTCGTGTCCTTCGAGATCGGACCGATCCAGAAGAGTTCGCCGATCTTCAAGATCGCGGTGAACCGTGACGCCCTGGAGCCTGCCGAGGAGGAGGAGAAACTCTCCGACGCCACCCAGGTGATCAGCGAGGAGTTCGTCGAAATCAACAAGACCATGGCCGTGGAGTAAGGCATCGATACCCGACCACTGGCCGAGCAACTGCTCGCCATATATAGCCGACCCACGGCCCCCGACCCGGACGCATACCACGAGTTACTTCGCGCGGCCGGAGACCTCCTGGCCTCCGAGCCGCCCGAGTACCGCCCGTGGGCGTCGGACGGGGCGGCCGGCGGGCTTGTGGAGCTGGATCCCGAGCGAATCACGGTTATCGTCCCCGACATTCACGCACGGATGGACCTGGTCCTCCGTGTGCTCTCCCACCGCCCGGAGAGCGCCGACCGGGATGAGCAGCTACTGACTCTGCTGCAGAGCGGGGAGGCGCAGCTCGTCTGCGTCGGTGACTACGTGCATGCGGAATCACGTGCGTATGGGCGCTGGCTCAAGGCGTTCGAGGAGTTCTCCGGGGGATACATCGAGCATGAGGCGATGGACGCGGAGATGCGCGAGAGCCTCGGCACCGTGGAGATACTCCTCGAGCTCAAGCGCGCCCTCCCCGACGCAGTGCACCTGCTCAAGGGGAACCACGAGAACATCGCCAATGAGGAAGGTTCAGGCAATCTCCCCTTCGGAAAGTTCGCCTATGAGGGAGCTATGGTGGCGGCATACATGGAACAGTTCTATGGCGATGAGGTTCTCGAGGCGTTCGCCCGCGTAGAACATCTCTACCCGCTGCTCGCCGTGGGTCCCGACTTTCTCATTACCCATGCCGAGCCCCAAGGTTTCTACTCGCGAACCGACGTGATAGAGTACCGGAACAAGCCCGAGGTCGTCTTCGGACTCACATGGACACCCAACGACGGCGCTGAGACGGGAAGTGTGGAGCAGATGATCTCTCACTATCTCGACACGACCGACGCACTGCATTTCGGCGGGCACAGACCCGTTCGCGGTGCCTATGCGGTACGGGCGGAGGGACGATACGTGCAGCTGCACAATCCCGACGCGCAGATTATCGCGATCCTCGCGCCCGAGCGTCCGATAGATCTGTCCCGGGACGTCATCATACTGAACTCGAAAGGGGACCTGTCACATGGCGAAGCTTCCGGCGAAGATCGGTAAGTACAAAGTCGTCGAGCAGATCGCCTCCGGCGGCATGGGGGCGGTCTACAAGGCGGAGCATCCCACCCTCTCCCGGTTCGTCATCATCAAGAAGCTCACCCTCCGCGGTGATGCGTCGATGCGCGAGCGCTTCCGGCGAGAGGCGCAGATCATGATGGACTTCACGAGCGATTACCTCGTGAACGTCTACGATCACTTCCGTGAGGGCTCCTCCTACTACATCGTGCTCGAGTACGTTGACGGGCCGTCCCTCGAGAGCCTGCTGCGAAAGGAACGCTACCTTCCGGAGCACGTCGCCCTGCGGATATTCCGATCCTCCTGCCGGGCCCTTCAATATGCACATGAGCGCGGTGTGGTGCATCGCGACATCAAGCCGGGAAACATCCTCATATCCACCGACGGGCATGTGAAGCTCGTCGATTTCGGGATCGCAAGTATCCACGGAGGCCAGTCCGAAGACAGTCTGACCCGTGAGGGCATGACCCTCGGCACGCCCTCATACATGCCTCCTGAGCAGTACGCCGACTCCCGCAGCGTCGACAAACGCGCGGACATCTACGCCATGGGCGTCATGCTCTACGAGATGACCACGGGGAAGAAACCCTTCCCCAACTCCATCAGCGCCGACGCCATACGCCGCATCCAGCAGGGCAAGTACACGAAGCCGCGTAAGCACAACCCGAAGATTTCCTCGTCCACTCAGAGGCTGATACGCCGCTGCATGCGAGTGAAACCCGAGCGCCGATTTCAGTCGATGGACGCGGTCCTGGCGAAGCTCGACAGTGTTTTCGACCGCCGGGTGCGCGTGCCCGATGCTCAGATCATCGGCGATTTCCTGCAGGGAAAGCGCGCGGAGCTGAAGAAGGCGAGTCGCGGCAAGCGGCTGACCGGGGCCGTCGCCGCGGTACTGCTCCTGCTCATCGGGGGAGCCGGCGGGTGGGCCTATCTCAATGGCTACCACTACGAGTATCTCTACCCCGACGAGTACGGGGCGCTCGAAGTTGCCGTACGGCTGCCGCGGCAGGGCAAGCTCCCGGAGGAAGCCTACGTAGACGCGCGCATCTTCATTGACGACAACGACGCGATTCCGGCTGTGGAAGGCACGCGACTGCGGTTTCGACCCGATCCCGAGCAGGAAACGGAAAACAGCTTCGTCCTGAGATCGCAGTTAGTCTACCTCCCGTCGGACACCTACCGGCTGAAGATCATGGCCGAGCAGGACCTGATCTGGCGGTCTTTCCTGCTGCGCCCGCGGAGCGCTCAGCGGGAAAATGCGCGCACAGTGGAGGGACGTCGGGTTACCGTTGATGCGGGACCGCCGCCGGCGCTCCCCTTGTCGGTCGGCTTCG
>JAAAOH010000068.1 GCA_009908925.1 Spirochaetota bacterium
AGGCCTCGATAACGCCCTGAGCGATCTCCATATTGTTGACGTTAAACGCGCCCACCCCGAATCCGCCGTTGTAGGCGAGGTCGAACATGGGTTTGGTTGTCATGAGCATGGGGGCTGCCTCCTTCGGTATATCGCCACATTTTGGTGGATTCGGCCCCGCGCGACAAGGGTGGCGGCCGGTCGATGGACACGCTCTGAGGATTGCACGGAAAATGTTTGACAGGGCACCTAAACCGGTTTAGCATCAGTATGAAAACCGGTTTAGTAGCACCGGCGCGGCGCCGACAGCGTGGCTACCGGGGACGGGCCGGAAAAAGGAGAAATGTTATGAAGAGATCAGTTGTGCTCACAATTGCCGTGATGATTCTCACGGCCGGTCTGTTTATCGGGTGCGGAGGCGGCGCCGAAGAGGCGAGCATCACCCTGATGCAGAACAAACCCGAAATCGATGCGATGCTGCAGGATTACAGCTCTGCGTGGTCGGAGGAGACCGGCATCGACATCACTGTGAAGTCGGTCGGTGGTTCCTCGGGGACGAGCCTCGGGCAGCAGCTCCGCGCCGACTACACCGCAGGCGAGATGCCCGACATCTTCGTCATTGCCGGTATCGAGGACTACCGCGAGTGGGAAAGCATCATCCTCGATCTTTCCGATGAGCCCTGGACCGAAGAGACGTCGGTTGCCTTCACCGTCGACGGCAATGTATACGGCTTCCCCGTTGCCATCGAGGGCTGGGGGATGGCCTACAACGCCGACATCCTCGAGGAGGCCGGCGTGGACCCCGCGAGCCTGGTGAACTACGACGGTTACCGCGCGGCGTTCGAGAAGATCGATGGCATGAAGAGCGAGCTCGGACTCGACTCGGTGGTCTCCATGGCGGCCTCCGCCGACATGGGCTGGGTCACCGCGCATCACAATTTCAACAGTCTGCTTTCCAACGGTCTGCCCTACGGAGATACCTCCGTGGTCGAGGCGCTGCAGGCGGGGAATGTTGATCAACAGCGGCTCTCCGAATACGCCGACTGGGTGGAGCTCCTGTTCTCATACGCCGATCGCGGCGTGCTGACCACCGGAAACTATGATGCACAGGTCGGCGCCTTTGCCACCGGTAAGGCCGCCTTCCTCCACCAGGGGAACTGGGTGGATCCAAACATGGACGCGGCCAATGCCGATTTCGAGATGGGCTTTGCGCCCCACGGCTCCATGCGCGAGGCGACCGAAGGAATCTTCGTCTCCGCACCCTCCTTCTACGTCATCAACGCCGAGTCGGAGAACATTGAGGCTGCCAGGCAGTACCTCAACGACATGGTCTTCACCGAGGCCGGTCAGGAGTTCATGGTGGAGGATGCCGGAATGATCCCCGCCTACGCAAACGTCGACCTCAATCCTGCCGGACAGCTCTCCCGCTCAGTGCAGGAATGGGCTTCCGACGGTAACGTCTACGCCTGGAACCAGTACCAGTTCTCCGGGGAGTTCCGCGATCAGACCCTTGCGCCCATCTATAACCAATTCGCAGCAGGCCAGATCAACAAGCAGGAGTTCGTCGACGGGATGACCGCGGCGTTCGAAAGCCTCGGCGGCTGAGACCGGCGCCCTCGGGGCGCGCTCACAGGAAACAGCAATAGACACCTTGCCCGGCGCGGTCGCCGGGCGGGTGTTCCCTGCTCCGAAGGAGGCGTTTTGAGTCGATTCCACCGTAACAGTCCCACATTCTGGTTGTTCCTGGCACCGGTACTCTTTGCGTTCGCAATGGTCATTGTCATCCCGTTTTTCATCGGAGCCTACTACTCACTCACCGACTGGAACGCGACCGCGCGCGCCGGGCAGGGCTTGAGCTTCGTGGGCCTCTCGAACTTCACACACAGTTTCACCGATCCGGGATTCATCTACTCGTTCATCATCACGACGATCTATACGATTGCGAACGTCATCGTGATAAACGTAGTAGCGATTGCCCTTGCAATCGCGGTGACGAGCCGGCTGAAGCTTCGAAACGTCTACCGCATGGGTTTTTTTATTCCGTATCTCATCGGCGGGCTGATTCTCGGGTATCTGTGGCAGTTCATTTTCAATAACGCGATACCGGCGATCGGTCAGAGCGTCGGTCTTCTCTCGGGGCTGGCCGAGGCGGAAAATCTGATTCTGGGCAAGGTTCCCACGGCGATCATGGCCCTCGTTATCGTGGGCAGCTGGCAGTACGCCGGATACATCATGATGATCTACGTCGCCGCGATAGAGGGAGTGCCCGAGGAGCTCTACGAGGCGGCCCGCATCGACGGCGCCTCGGACTGGCAGCAGTTTCAGAAGATCACCGTACCCATGATCGCGCAGGCGTTCACCATCACCATGTTTCTGACCCTGGTGAACTCCTTCAAACAGTTCGACGTCAACTTCTCGCTGACAGCCGGCGGTCCGGCCGTACAGTTCATGGAGGAGTCCATATTCGGGACGGAGCTGCTCGCGATGAACATCTACAACACCGCGTTCGTGGGCAATGACCTCGCTGCAGGACAGGCGCGGGCGGTCATCTTCTTCGTCGTGCTCGTCGCCTTTGCCCTCGTGCAGGTGACGATGAATAAGCGAAAGGAGCTCGAGCTATGATTCGCGTACTGAGACGCCACGCCCTCGAGGCGATCATGGTCTTCCTGCTCATCGCCTATCTCTACCCCTTCGTTATCGTCACCATCAACTCCGCCAAGGACGCCTTCAGTGTCACGCAGTTTCCGATGAGACTGCCGGAGAACTGGGGGCAGATTCTCGTCAATATGGAGACCATCTGGACGAGTCAGAACATCCGCTACTCCTCGTCGTTTCTCTCCTCGGTCCTGATCACGGCGTTTTCGCTGGTGGCGGTGACCATTTTCCCGGCGATGGCCGGATGGGTGCTCGTGCGCACGAAGACGCGGACCTCGCAGATTCTCTTTCTGCTCTTCGTGGCGGCCATGGTGATTCCGTTTCAGATCGTGATGTTCCCGCTGATATCCTGGTTCCGCACCATCTTTCAGGTGATCGGTATTCGGCTGCTTCGGACCTACCTTGGGATCGTGCTGGCCTATCTCGGCTTCGGGCTGTCGTTGTCGGTGTTCATGTATCACGGCTTCATCAAGGCGATACCCTTCGAGCTCGAGGAGGCCTCCATCATCGACGGGGCGAGCCTTCCCGAGGTATTCTTCCGGATCATCTTCCCGCTGCTGACGCCGGTGCATGCGACCATCGCGATTCTGCACGGCATCTGGATATGGAACGACTTCCTGCTTCCGCTGCTCGTGCTGGGGAAGGGGAACAGGATACAGACACTGCCGCTTGCGGTCGCGAACTTCGCCGGGGCCTACGTGAAGCAGTGGGACCTGATACTGACGGCGATCCTGATGGCCATGATCCCCGTCATCGTGTTCTTCTTCGCCGCACAGAAGAAAATCATAAAGGGTATGGTGGCCGGCTCGATCAAATAGTTCGATCAAATAGCTCGATCAAATAAAGGAGCTCGACCTGTGCCCCGAGTTACGATCAACGACATTGCACGCATCGCCGGGTACTCAAAGACAAGCGTCTCCTTTGCCTTCAACGACCCGTCGCGAATCAGCGATCGGGCGCGGGAGAAGATCCTCGCCATTGCCGGTGAGCTCGGCTATGTTCCGGACCCGGTCGCGCGGAACCTCACCCTCGGCACCCACGGGACGATCGGGCTGCTGCTGCCCGAGACCATCGCCACGGCCTTCCAGAACTCCCACCTCTCGCAGGTCGTGCAGGGAATCGGTGAGGTCTGCGAGCGTGAGAATCACTCGTTGACCCTCATTCCTCCGCGGCAGGAGTCCCTGCTCGAGGGTGTGCGAAGCGCCGCCGTGGACGGGCTCATTACACTGGGCCTCGAGCCGGGCACCGACACCGTCGAGCTCATCCGACAGCGCCACCTGCCGTTCGTGACCATCGACGGTCAGGACGGCGGCGGCTTCCCGGTGGTCGGAATCGATGACCGGGCGGCAGCCGTGACGGCGATGAATCACGTGCTCGATCTCGGGCACCGGCGTATTGCGGTTGTGTGTTTCGTGGATGAGCCGCAGCTTACCGGTGTCTCGCCCGTGCGCGCGGCGCGGATGGCGGGCTACCGCGAGGCGCTCGAGGCGCTGGGGGTCTCGGTTGGCGCCACGGGTGCGCAGGGCACCGCGGCCGGCGCGCAGAGTACCGCCGCCGGCGCGCGCTTCTGGGAGTGCGAGTCCTCCATGGCCGGGGGGCGCGAAGCAGCGGAGCGCATTCTGGACTCAGGTGATGAGCCCACGGCGATCGTCACCATGAGCGACGTAATCGGCCTCGGTGTGCTCGAATACCTGGGCGAGGCGGGGCGCCGCGTGCCCGAGGACCTGAGCGTGGTCGGCTTCGACGACATCCCGGAGGCCACGCTGGTGCGCCCGCGGCTCACTACGGTGTCACAGTACGGCATGGAGAAGGGACGCAGGGCCGCGGAGATCCTCATGCGGCTTATAGGCTCCGAGAAGGTCGATGGTAACACGGTGCTCGAGACGCGGCTCGTGGTGAGAGAGAGTAGCGGGCCTCCTGTGTGTTGACGCCGTTGACTTTCTCCTCGATAAACCGTACTAATAGCACAGCGGTTGACTGACCCGGGCGTTCCCGCAGGCTCCTCACACGCAGGTTCCTTCGCCCCGCACGCGCTTACCACGCTCCTTCTCCCGCATAACACAACAATCGGTGTAACCCTCCGCGGGACGTGTTTCACTCGAAAAGGAATTCTATGTCTACTCAATCATTTGCCGACCTCGGTC
>JAAAOH010000258.1 GCA_009908925.1 Spirochaetota bacterium
GTTTCGGGTCGCCGTCCCGTACGGGACCGAGCTGTACATCGAGAACGAGAACGGCAGCGTCGTCATCGCCGGTACCCGGGGCGATGTCTACGCGGAGCTCTCCGACACGGACATCCTCGTCTTCGAGGCCGGCGAGTACGTGGACATCGAAACGTCCAACGCGCCGATTCTCCTCGTGAAGCGACAGGGGCGCATAGACGAGTACTCGGTGGAGACCTCGAATGCTCCCGTTCACGTTGGTGTCCCGGCGGGGGACCTCAACCTCCGCCTGGAAACCTCCAACGCAGGCTTCCGGGTCAATAACCTCCCGGTCACTGTTCTGAGCCGCGATCGGGAGGAGTTCGAGGGTTTTATCGGCAGTGAAGCCGGGGGCTGGCTCGAAGTCGAATCCAGTAACGGGAATGTCACCGTGCAGCCGGCGGCCGTCTATATGCGGGCAGCGGCGGCGTTCCGCGACGGAGCCGATACCGCGGGCCGCGACGAGGTGCTCGGGGAGATCGCCGCATGGATGGTGGCAGCCCTCGAGGGCCCGTCAGGGGAAGCAGGCAATGACGGCGTGGGGCCGCATACCGACGAGGCAGAGGAGGATGACGACACGGTGGCCGCCGGTGATGCGCCGGTCGCAGACAGCACCGCGCCCGCCGACGGCACCGCGACCGCTGGATCCGGGCCGGCGCAGCGGCGGGCGCCGGAGACCGTCACCGCGCGCCGGTCGGTGGTCTTTCCTTTTCGGGAGGTCAATGCTGCGGCAGGAGGAGAAGGGCTCGGCTCGGCACTCTCCGAGATGCTCGTTACCGCGGTGGCCAACAGCCCGGCGGTTACGGTTATCGAACGCAGTCAGGTTGAGACTGTACTCGAAGAAAGCCGGTTTCAGCTCTCGGGCGTGACGAGCACCGAGGATTCCATAGAAATCGGCAACATTCTGAATGCCGAGATCATCATACTCGGAAGCGTGAGCCGCTTTGGTGAGCGCATAGAGCTCGATGTCCGGGTCATCCGTCTGGAAACCGGAGAGGTTCTCTTCTCCCACTACGGAAGCTCCGATGACGCAGGAGTGCGAAGCATGGTGAACACGCTCGGGGAGGAGATCGCTCAGGCGATTGCACGGATTCCGGCCACGGGAGCTCAGTAGCGGTCAGGGGCCGGCGGCGCCGGGCGTACGGCGTACGGCGGCCGGGGCGACGAGGCGTGCGAATCGGTTTAAGAAAAGCCGGCCCCGGGAGTACTCATGCTTGTGGGGCGATGCATGGGGCGGGACAGTCTGGAAGGTACGTCCAACCCGGGACCGGCGAAATTGGCAGTGTCGTGTACGAAACGGAGCCGGTTGAAACTCCATTTGTTTCAATACGACCAGAATATAGCTCAATCGGGAGAATTCGTCAACCCGTGTCCCGTAACAATAATGGTTTTTGACATTTGGGTGGCGCTTCTTTACAGCGCCGGAGGAATACCATAGGGTGCCACGCATATGGATATGAGTCCCTTCGAGATTCTGATGCTGGTTTGTTTCGGAATGGCCTGGCCGTTCTCGATTTACAAGTCGTACACGACCTGGCAGGTGGGGTCAAAGAGCCTGGTCTTCCTTGTAGCGCTCTTCATCGGCTACATATCCGGTGTGCTCCATAAGATCTTCTACCTCTATGACCCTGTCATCTTCCTCTACATGCTCAACGGCACGATGGTCGGGATCGATATCGCTCTCTACATTCGAAACCGCATGTATCAGGTGAAGAAGAGCGCCGAGGAAGCCGCCCGCAGGAGCGGGGCCGGCGGCGCCGGAACAGGAGGGCTTTCGTGAGAGTACTCATTGCCTACGCCACCAAGTACGGCACGACCGAGACTATCGCGGGGCGTGTACGCGACAGGCTGCCGGGGCAGGTGGATCTGGTGAACCTGAAAATGTCACCTGATCCGCCGGTCGAACAGTACGATGTCGTCCTTGTGGGAGGATCAATCTACGCGGGTCGCATCCGGCCGGAGGTCATGAAGTTCTGCGAGCGGCATCAGGAGGCACTCACGGCGACGCGCGTCGGCGTGTTCATTTCGTGCCTCTATGACGCTGAGCAGGGGGGTGATCAGATAGGCGCCAATTTCCCGGGGTGGCTGTTGACCCACGCCTTCGGCCGTTACAATGTCGGCGGCGCCGTGCAGTTCTCGCGCCTCCGCCTGGTGGATCGAATCATCATGCAGAAGGTCGCAAAGGTCAGCTCGGACCTCAGCGACATCAGTGAGAGCGAAATCGACCGGATCATCGCCGATGTGACCTCGATCACCGGCGCTGCATGATCACCGGCGGTGCATGAGATACTGATAGGCGCTGAGGGCCGCCTTCGAGCCCTCGCCGAGGGCGATGAGAATCTGCTCGAAGCCCACGTTCGTCACATCGCCGGCTGCGAAGACGCCGGGCCGCGTGGTGCGGTTTCGCATGTCAACCACTATCCGGCCCTCCGGGTCGGTCTCCACCATCTCCGAAACCAGTGCGGACTGAGGCTCGGGCTGTAACTGCACGAAGAACGCATCCGCCTCGATGACCTCCTCCGAGCCCTCCGGATCGGTGAGCACGGCCGCCTCGCAGTAGTCCCCGCCGCGGAACTCCGATACCTGCATTCCCTCGATCAGCGTGACATTGTCGAGCTCGGCAAGCTGCTCCCGGTAGAGAGACTCGTAGCGTCCGGCATGATGCAGCAGCAGGACCACCTCCTGCGCCTGCCATGCAAGCTCCCGCGCATCGTCGACGGTGCGCTGGCTGTCGCCGACGAGGAACACGCGCCTCCCGGCCAGAATATGGGAGTAGCTGATCGATGAATAGCCGAGCGCCTTGCCGAAGAACTCGGTCTCGCCCGGGACGCGAAGCGGTCGCGGGCGGGCGCCTGTTGCGACTATGAGGCAGCGGGCACTGAGAGTGCGCGAGGCGCCTGCCTCCCCGGTGACGCCGGTCCCGCCGGTGATTTCGAGGTCCACCTGCCCGGCATGCGCGGTTACCGACTTCGCCGATGCGATGGTGTGGGCATGACTGAGATACTCCACGGTGTTCCTGAAGCCGTGGACGAGCTCATGCGCTCTGAGGACCTGGTGCGCCTGGGTGTCGGGGAACTCCACCCTGAGGTTGGTTTTGCCGCCGAGGTCACGGGCGACGAGCTGAACGTCGAGGTGCTTTCTGAGCGCGTACGAGGCCGCGGCGAGGCCGGCCGGACCGGCGCCGAGAATCAAGAGGTCGTGCATCATTCCTCCTCCGGCCGGGCTTCGGGGCCGGCGGCAGGCGGCGCCTCCGAGCCGGCTTCCGGCGGCGCCGCGATGAATCCCTGGTCCATCATCGACGCGGTAAGGCTGCGCGAGCGGCGTATCATCGCTTCCGCCTGGTCGTAGAGCTGTTCGCGGCTACGGGTCAGTCGCGCGATGCCCTGTTCCTGGGCCTTCATCCCGGTGCGGGCGGCGAGCTCGGGAAATACCTGCCACTCATCCATGGTCGGGATGATGCGCTCGGGGCCGAGCTCGTCGGCAACGTAGTCGGCAAGGGTGTCGGCCGCCTCGAAGCACATCTGGTCGGTTATGGTCGTGGCGCGAACGTCGAGGGCGCCCCGGAAGATCCCGGGGAAGCAGAGCGAGTTGTTTACCTGGTTCGGAAAGTCCGATCGTCCGGTGGCTACCACCGCGGCCCCGGCTTCTTTCGCCTCCCAGGGCCAGATCTCCGGCGTGGGATTCGCGCAGGCAAAGACGATGGGATCCTTCGCCATCGTCCGGATCCACTCCGGCTTGATGGTTCCGGGCCCCGGCGTGGCCAGCGAGATGACCACATCCGCGCCGCGAAGCGCCTCCTCGATTTCGCCGGTGCGACCCTCCGCGTTGGTGCGCTCGCAGAGCGCCCACTTCTCGGGAAAGTGGTTTCGCTGGCGCTCGATGTCGGCCCGGTGCCGGCCGAGAATACCCTTGCTGTCGACCACCGTTGCGATCTCCGGATTCGCCCCCCGGCCGAAGATGAGACGTGCGCCGGCGACGCTGGCGGCGCCGGCACCCACGAACGCAATGCGCACATCCTCGAGGCGCTTGCCGACATACCGAAGCGCGCTGACCAGGCCCGCAAGCGTGACGGTGGCCGTGCCCTGCTGATCGTCATGCCATACCGGGATCTCCGCTTCGCGACGCAGCGTCTCGAGAATGCGGAAGCACTTCGGCTGAGCGATGTCCTCGAGGTTTATGCCGCCGTAGGTCGGCTGCAGAAGGAGCACCGTGCGAATGATCTCGTCCGGATCTTCGGAGTCGATCATCACCGGCACCGAATCCACGCCACCGAGATACTTGTAGAGCAGCGCCTTGCCCTCCATCACCGGAAGGCCCGCCTTCGGGCCGATATTGCCGAGGCCGAGCACGCGGCTGCCGTCGGAGACCACGGCCACGGTGTTCCACTTGCTGGTGTACTCGTAGACGAGCTCGGGGTTACGCGCGATCTCGCTGCAGGGGGCTGCGACACCCGGCGAGTACCAGATGGAGAAGTCCGCCAGCGAACGTACCACGCATTTCGGCACGGTCTCCATCTTGCCGCGATAGAAGGGATGGAGGCGAAGCGCCTCTTCCTTTGGTTTATTCGCCTCGTCGAGGCGGTTATCGTTCCCGGGCGATTCCGACATGTTCTTGTCCACGCCTCACTATATCAGACTCCCCCGGTGGTCGAAAACGTGGTCTGCGGATAGA
>JAAAOH010000062.1 GCA_009908925.1 Spirochaetota bacterium
CAGCGCCGGCATCCCCCGTGCTGCCCCGAGCCCCGGCACCGGAGATGTGCACGTTATACGGCGGGTCATGGACGGAGAGCCCGTAGCGATGTCCAGCGGTGAGCCGCTGCACCGACGCAGTGTCGGCGGCATCGATGACACCGACGCGGTGCCCGGAGGCTTTGTCTTCCCAGATGTCGCCGATATTCAGGCGGCAGTAGGGCAGGAGCGCGGCATGCAGGTCGGGGTGGGTGTCGAGTCGGGGTAGTGCTTCGCGGGGCACCGGCGAAACCCTCAGTCCGTATCGAGATAGGGGGCGAGGAGGTTGCGGGTCCGCGGGGGGACCGACGCATCGAGGTAGATCCCGTCGTTGCGGTGGTCCTCCGCGACGACACGGCCGGTTCTGTGCGCGAGCGCAGCGAGGTCGTAGCGGTCGTAGGGCAGGTGGTAGCTCGCCCTCTCGAACCCTCCCGCCACGAGGTCACGCATGGCCTCGCGAAGCTCCTCGATTCCCTCGCCCGTTCTCGCCGAGCAGGCCACACAGGTAGTGTCGAGCGTCGCCTGAATGCGCGAGCAGAGGACGTCGATGTCGCCGGGACGCACCACCGGGGAGTCGATCTTGTTCACCACGGTGAGAATGGGTTTCTCACCGGCTCCGAGGTCCGAGAGGACGGACATCGTGGTCTGGTGGTGCTCCATGACATGCGGTGAGGAGCCGTCGAGCACGTTGACGAGGAAATCGGCGGTCACCGTCTCTTCGAGCGTGGAGTGAAAGGCGTCGATGAGCTGATGCGGAAGATTTCGGATGAAGCCGACCGTATCGGTGACGAGCACGTGCGCGGCGTTCGGGAGCTCGACCTTGCGGGTCGTGGGGTCGAGGGTGGCGAAGAGCTGGTCCTCCACGAGTACACCGGCACCGGAGATCCGGTTGAGCAGCGAGGATTTGCCGGCATTCGTGTAGCCCACGATTGCGCCGGTGGGTACCGGCACGCCCGTGCGCTGTTTGCGCCGCGCCTCCCGCTGCTGTTCCACCTCCGATAGTTTCCGCCGTATGCTGTCGATACGGGCGAGGACCGTGCGGCGGTCGGCCTCGAGCTGTGTCTCGCCCTCGCCGCGGGTTCCCCGCTGGCCACCGCGCTGGCGCGAGAGGTGGGTCCACGCCCGGGTGAGTCGGGGAAGCTGATACTGCATGCGCGCGAGATCAACCTGCAGGCGCGCCTCCCGCGTGGATGCGTGGCGACCGAAGATCTCGAGAATCACTTCCTGCCGGTCCAGGGTGGAACGCTCAGCTCGCTGTTCCCAGTTCCGCTGCTGGGAGGGTGAGAGCTCGTTATCGAAGACGATCATCCCCGCGTCGTGGTCCTCCGCAGCGCGGATGATTTCGTCGGCCTTGCCGCTCCCCACCAGATACCGCGGGCGGTACTCGCGGACGCTTACCGTGAGACGCTCGACCGGTTCCACGCCCAGGGTGGCGAGCAAACCGGCGAGCTCTTCCAGTCCCTCCTCCTGGTGATTCACTCCGGCACGATTCTGTCGGACCGAGACGAGGATGGCCCTGTCGTCAGTTGTCGCTTCGCTCACTATATGATCATCGCCGACCGTGCCCAGTCGTAGTGCTTCTGGCGGAGCTCGGCAACACTCGGCATCGTGTACTGCACGAGATTCGATCCATGTCCCACGTAGACGCCGTTATTGACAATCTGATAGGAGAACGAGGTCACCGAGCGCTCGACGTTCTTGTTCGGCTTGTCTTTCTGCGTCTGGACGTCCTGAATGCACTCGCGCAGATGCTGAATGTTCCTGTCGTAGGCTCCGCCGATGTTTCCCGTGTTCTCCGGATGCTCGAAGTCGATGGTTTTCAGATCGGCGAACACCATCTGTGGCACGCTGACCTTGTTGGTGGTATCGGTCATGTAGGTGCAGAAATCGGTCGGATTGAGCCGGCTGACGACCAGGGGCGTGATCGGGCAGATCTCCTGATATACGAAATAGCCCTGGCTTTCATCCGGGCCCTGATACTCGCCGCGGGGAATCTCCAGCGTACGGCCGTCGAGGGTCGTCATGTACAGCGACATCAGTTTGTCGAGCTCAACATGCTCGAGCGCGCGATAGACGGACATCCACACCGAGTTCTTGGGGCGACCGTCTTCGTGCGCGACGCAGCGTTCGCGTGCATAGTCCCAATCGAAATAGGAGCCGAAGCCGCCTTCGACCTCTATGAACATGATCCGTTCGTACGACCCGTTCTTTTTGCCCGTGGCCATGTAGCGTCCGAACTCCTGAGGAGATAGATGGGATGCGATGAGAGCCTCGAGCGGGTTAACCGACAGATAATACCGAATGTCCATGACTGCCTCTTCGTATGTCGTTAGGATGAATCTACCTCCAGTGTACGGCAGGCCGGCCGTCCTGTAAACACGGACCGCATTTCGGGTATACTCCGGGGCAATGGCCAAGGGATTTCTGAAGTTCCCTGCTCGCGCACCGAATTGCCTGCGGTGCCGCCATTTTTTCGTCACCTGGGACGCGCAGTTTCCGCGAGGGTGCCGCATGTTCGGCGTCAAGACGCACCGGCTGCCGAGTCAGGTCGTGTACGAAAGCACCGGACGGCACTGCCCGCGCTTCGAGCGTTCCGAGCGGGTCAAAGACGGACAGATCGAGGAGTAGATCTATGGAAAGGGAGAGCGCCCGCCATACTCGCGAGGCGCTGCTGGGAGTCGGCATGCTGCTGCTCTCGGCGCTGTTGTTTGCCGGAACCACCGTCTTCGTTAAGCTTTCCGCTGAGACCGCCGGAATTTCAGGACGCACCGCCGCTTTCGCCCGCTTTCTCTTCGGCTTCGCGATCGTGACCGCCTATGCCGCGATCGGAAGGAAATCGATCAGGCCGAAAGCACCCGGCATGGTGGCACTGCGTGTTCTCACCAACACCATGGCGGTGGTGCTCTTCTTCTCGGGACTGGAGCTCACCACCGTGACCCACGCAAACATGCTCAATATGACCTATCCCGTCTTCGTGTTTGCGGTGGCCCCCATCCTGAATCGCGAGTCGACCCCGGGCGTGTACTATCTCTTTCTCACGATGACCCTTGTGGGGATATGGCTCGTACTCTCACCCGCGGACGGACTTGGCTTTGCCGGTGCGAACGCCGGGGACCTGCTGGCTCTTGCCTCCGCCGGAGCGGCCGCCGTAGCGATCTCGGCTCTGCGTGAGGCACGCAAATACGATAGCTCGTTCCTTATCCTGTTCCATCTGTTTCTCTTCGGGACCATCGCGAGCTTCTTCGTGATGCTGCCCGGCTTCAGCATGCCGCCTGCCCATGCCGCCCTGCCCCTCGCCGGGGTGGCAGCCTGTGCCTTCGGGGGGCAGGTGAGTCTGACTGTAGGGTACCGTTACATAAGCGCCGCCGGCGGGGCGATCGTGTCGGCCGCCCGGATCGTCTTCGCTGCGGTGCTCGGAACCCTGATCTTCGCCGATCCGCTCGGGTGGAAGACACTTCTCGGGGGTGCGTTTATTCTGGCGTCGTTGTTTGGGGTTAGTGGCTTGTTTCAGCGCGTTCGAGCCTGGCTTGCAACGCGGGATGTCGTCTCGTAGGCATTAGCCGAGAAGCTTCCGGTAGGCATCCCAGCTCGTCGATACCAGGGTCTCCACGTCGCTGTACCGCGCCTCCCAGCCCAGAAGCTTTCTCGCCCGCTGTGCCGAGGCGACGAGGCGCGCAGGATCGCCGGGGCGACGTTCCGCGATACGCGCCGGGATGTCCCGCCCGGTGATGCGGCGTGCCGCCTGGAGCATCTCCATCACACTGATTCCGGATTCGCTTCCGAGGTTCAGGCTCAGGCTCCCGTCACCGGCTTCCATCAACTCGATGGCCTGGACGTGGGCCCTCGCGAGATCGGTGACGTGGATG
The DNA here is from genome assembly GCA_009908925.1 of Spirochaetota bacterium. Classification (GTDB taxonomy): domain Bacteria; phylum Spirochaetota; class Spirochaetia; order DSM-27196; family PWMO01; genus JAAAOH01. Next base: position 3,885 of record JAAAOH010000062.1, read on the forward strand.
TAGTCGCGCACGCCGGTGCCGTCCGTTGTGTCGTAGTCGTCACCGTAGATCTTGAGCTCTTCGCGATGCCCCACCGCGACTTCCATGATGACAGGCAGCAGGTTCGCGGGGTTCTGCTCGAGCCCGGTGATGCGCCCGCCGGGATCGTAGCCCGCGGCGTTGAAGTAGCGAAGCGACACCGACCTGAGCCCACGCAAGCGGTGGTACCACTGCAGGATGCGCTCGACCTCGAGCTTGGTAAACCCGTAGAAATTCTCGGGATCTGGTGGGTGATCCTCATCCACCGGCAGATACTGCGGCTCCCCGTAGACGGCGGCCGAGGAGGAAAACACGAGCTTGTCGATGCCTGCCGCCGTCATTGCGTTGAGCAGGTTGATGGTGCCGCTGATGTTGTTATGCGCGTAGCGCTCCGGCTTGAGCATGGACTCGCCGGCCGCCTTGAGAGCCGCGAGATGCACCATCGCGTCAAATCGGCCCGCGCTCCCGCCGCCGTCGCCGACGGCCGCCGCGAGACTCTCCGGATCGAGTATGTCTCCCTCGATGAACTCCGCCTCGGTGAAGAGATTTTCCTCGAGTCCGCTGGAGAGGTTATCGAAGACGGTAACCCGGCGGCCGGATTCGAGAAGGGCCTGTACGACGTGGCTACCGATGTAGCCCGCTCCGCCAACTACGAGAACATGACTGGCCTGTGTCGCCGACATTGCCCAAGCATAAGCGAGGGCGCGCACCGGGTCAACGGAGCCGCGGTGGGCCTCAGACCCGCTGCCAGCGGCACAGTCG
>JAAAOH010000215.1 GCA_009908925.1 Spirochaetota bacterium
CGCCGTCCCGTCCCACATCGTTCTGCAGAACGTGGCCGCCGCCGAAAACTTTCGCCCGCAGGCGGTCCTTGCGGGCGCCCATCTTTATGAGATCGTTTATCAGGAGCTCCATCGCGAACATGCCGTACTTGCCGGTCTCCGAGGTCATGAAGCTCTGAGAGTCGAGGGAGCCGGGAAGCATGAAGTGATTGAGGCCACCGACGCGGAGCCTGGAGTCGTAGAGTGCAACCCCTACGCAGCTACCGAGTACGGTGGAGATCATAATGGGGTCGGCCGATGCCAGATACTCGCCCGGATGGATGATGTAGACCTGTTTCCCGAACTTGCCGTTGTAGTGCTGATACACAAAGATTCCAGTTTCAGAACATGGTGATTTCGCCGGAGGGTGTACCCTCCTCGACATCGAAGCCGGCGATCTCGCCCGCGGTTTTCTTATGCGTGAATATCGTGAACCTTTCTATCATCGACTTCAGTCGATCGCTCTTGATCCGCCACTCGGTGAGGCCGCGTGCCTCGAGCAGCGGCTGCATCCGCGTTCGGGCGGCCGCCTGTACCTCCCGCAACTGCGCGTTGATGGTGTCGATCTGCGTCAGGAGCCGCTCGAGCTCGTCGAGTTGCTCCTTCATCTCGCGAAAGAGGTTCACGAAGCGATCGCTGAACAGCGACATGCCCTCGATCCGCGCACCGAGGGTCTGCTTTGCCTCGGCGAGCTCTGCGGAAAGCCGCTTCATGCGCGTCTCGAACTCCACAACGAGTTTCTCCTCGTCGGCGAACACGCTCTGATAGCGGCTGATGACCTCGCTCGTCTCGCTTATAAAGTTCTTGGTGGAATCGATCGAGACGTTCACATCCTTCTCGATCTTGTGCGTGAGGGCATTCATGGTTTCGACCGTTCCCGACATCTGCTGAAGCACTTCCTGCTTTGCGACCTCGATGCGCGAGGCGATGTCGATGGAGCGAAACCGCGTGATGAGCGTCGAGAAGGAGCGAAAATCGGCCTCTATCTGCGATACCTCGCCGAGCAGTCGCTCGCTGTCGCGGGTGAGGCGCCGCTTCATGTCCATGGAGCGGTGCGTGTCGGCTAAGAGCTCGTCGAGCATCTGCGACGCGCGGGCAAAGAGTGCCTCGAGGCCCTCGCGCTCCTCGTTTCCCGCATGCATGCTTTCGTAGACGAAATCGCTTCGGTCCTGTTCTGCCTGCTCGATGATGCTGCGCGCGGTATCCGCGTTCTCACGAAACACCACCAGGCTCCCGCTTATGCGTTCGCGAATGTCGTCCAAAAGCGTGATGCAGAGGTCGGGCAGGCTCGAGAGAAAGGAAAGCTCATCGAGCAAATGTTCCTCGTCCTCGCCGTCTTCGACCTCCTGGAGTTCATCGAGGGAGATGACCACGTGATCCACCGACTGCTTGATGATGTCCTGGATCTGCACTTCCTGCATGATGTTCGAGAGTGGCTGCTTGATGCTGCGCGACTTATCGCGGATGGACTCGAGCACCGTCGCGGTCTGCTCGACGCCGCTGAGGAAGGCATCGAAGCTACCCGAGAGCCGCTCGCGGAAGCGGCCGAAGAGCTCGTCCTGGTATTCCTTCACCGTAGCCATCTCGTTTCGAAACTCTCTGAACTCGTCGAGAAGGGTGCCGCCGCGCTGGGTGATGGTGTCGGTAAGATCAATCGTGCGACTGGAGAGTCGTTTGAGCTCTTCAGTGATGTAGGAAAAGGCCTTCCCCGCACTGCCGCTTTTGAGAGCGACGGTCATTGCGTTGATGGAGACGAGCTCCATCTCGATGGAATCTTCCTTGATCTCGCCGATGAGCGTGTCGAGCTCGCCGAGCGTCCTGATGCCTCCGTCGAGCTCCGAGAACAGGCGCTCGTCCTGGGCGTGCATTCCCTCGAAAGATCCCGTTGCCTCGCTCACAGCACCTCGTGCCTCTTCGATGACGCGCGCGAGGCGTCCGCCCTCCCGCCGGTCGTCACCGGCCTGCAGGCTGTCGACGACCTCGCTCGATGCGCTGAGACTCACCTCCATCTCGGAGAGCAGGCGCGGGAACTGTTCTCCGAGGCCGAGGAAGATCCGCTCGGTGTCCGCAACCAGGTCGTGGAGGGAGCCAATGAGGTCGTCCTTCTTGGAGATATTAACCTTTTCCATCCTTTTGAGTATAGAGCAGGTGTCGCTGTGGCGCAAGGCAAAGCGGAGCGTTTTTACAAAAAAAGGGCCGGCACACGGCCGGCCCTCTCTGTTCTGTGTTGTTCCACGTCGGTCGCCGCGGCGCCGGCGAGGAAGATTATGCCTGCTTCTGGGTCTCCAGCGCCAGGGCCTGCTCTGTCTCCTGGTCGAAGAGAAGCACCTTCTCCATGACAGGAACAATCTTCACCTGGTCACCAACGGAAACGTCGATATTCGGATTGACGCGGGCGATGAACTGGTGGGCACCGGTATTGAGGTAGAGATGCGTCTCCGCACCGAGGGGCTCGATGACCTCAACCGTGGCCGGAATGTAGGTTCCGTCTTTGGCGTCGGGATCGTAGCGCAGGTCCTCGGGGCGTACGCCGAAGGTCATCTGCTTGCCGACATAGTCCTTTGCGACGTCCGCGGGCTTGCCGGAGAGCTCCATCTTGAAGTTGGGCTCATCCATGACGATCTTCTTGCCTTCCTCGGAGATGTTGACATTGAGGAAGTTCATGGGCGGCGAGCCGATGAACCCGGCCACGAACCGGTTGACCGGCGAGTTGTAGAGCGTCAGCGGATCACCGATCTGCTGAATGAGGCCGTCGCGCATAACGACGATCTTGTCTCCCATGGTCATAGCTTCCACCTGGTCATGGGTGACGTAGATCATGGTCGCCTGCAGGCGGTTATGGAGTCCGGAAATCTCTGCGCGCATCTGCACGCGGAGCTTTGCGTCGAGGTTTGAGAGGGGCTCGTCGAAGAGGAAGACCTTGGGCTTTCGAACGATGGCGCGACCGACTGCGACGCGCTGGCGCTGTCCGCCGGAAAGGGCCTTGGGCTTTCGCTCGAGGAGCTCGCCGATGTCGAGAATCTTTGCAGCCTCGTCGACACGGGACTTGATGTCTTCCTTCTTGAACTTGCGGATCTTCAGGCCGAACGCCATGTTGTCGTACACCGTCATGTGCGGATACAGGGCGTAGTTCTGGAAGACCATTGCGATGTCGCGGTCCTTCGGTGGGATGTCGTTGACGACTTTCTCGTCAATGGTCAGCTCGCCGCTGGTGATGTCCTCGAGACCCGCGACCATACGAAGGGTGGTCGTCTTTCCACAGCCGGAGGGGCCAACGAGTACAACGAACTCTTTGTCGTTGACCGTGACGTTGGCGTCCTTCACCGCGAGTACGTTGCCTTCGTACACCTTGGTGATGTTCTTCAAATTGACAGTTGCCATGTGCAACCTCCAGTAGAGTTATCTTATGCTGTCCATGGTACGCCGGGTTCGGGGAGTTGTCAATTGTTGAGTTAGTAAAGCGCGTGGTCGGTGAGCTCACGTCTGAGCCAGGGTTGGATGACATCCTCTTTGATTTCGTCCCAGTTCTTGGGCACCTGCAGGGGGAAATCCAGCAGGCTGGCCGGCGGTACCCGGCCGAGGATGCCCGGAAACGCACGTGGAAGCTCTTCCTCGTTCGTTGCAACCAGGGAGGAGAATCCGCCGGCGATGCCGAACACTTCGAGGCGCTTTCGCGAAACGGCATCGACGAGCGCGGCTTGCGTCTCCGCGTTGAAGAGCCAGGTGATGAAGTCACGGCCGGCCTCAGCATGCCGGGCCTCTTCGGGAATGCCGATGTAGACAATGTTTTCGAGGACCGGAATGCTCCCGTCACGCGATAGCCAGCGCAGGTCCACGTTGCGGCGGGAACTCTCCACCATGGAGTAGAAGCTGTCCGCGGTCGTGTAGCTGAAGCGGATGCGGTCGCGAAGCAGAAGCTGGTAGGGCGGGTCGTAGAGGTAGCGCGTCTCGAAAACTCGCTCGGCATCGAAGCCGCCGTTGGTCTCCTCGACCCAGTCACGCACATACGCAACGGTATCCTCCAACGCCCCGTGGTTCCATACCGCATTACGTCGGCCCTGCTCACGGAAGTTGGCTCCGTGGCTCATCGCCATAACGTAGAGGAACTCGCCGCTCCACCGCGGAGAAAAGCCCACACGCACGTAGGTGTCGTCGATGGTTTCGTTGAACGCGGCCGCTTCCTCGCGGAGGCGGTCGATGGGCAGACGGAACTGGTCGAGGCCTTCGTTGAGCTCGGATCGCTTGAACATGGCGGCGGGCAGATCAAAAGAGACCGGAAGCAGGTAGGTTTCCTCGTTGCGGCGACCCAGGCTGAGAAGCCCCGCGTAGAACGCGCCGGCGTCCAGCGCGTCGCCCGCGAGAATGTCGTCGAGGGGCGTGAAATGCACGAACGTGCTCTCGTTGGCGAGATAGTCGCCGAGGACGATATCCGGGTGCTGCTGGCGCTCGAGCAGGGAGTCGGCGGGCCGGGGGGTGAACTCCACCTCGATCTTGTATCGTTCCTGCTGGGCGTTGTACATCTCCACGTAGGCGACGACCGAGGCGCGATCCGTCCACATGGTGGCAGTTACGGTCTGGCGCCGCTCGCAACTTGCGAGGACACTTGCAATGACAGCGAGAAGCAGGATGATGAT
>JAAAOH010000287.1 GCA_009908925.1 Spirochaetota bacterium
GGCGCGCAAGCAGGTCGACCGACCCGTCGCCTGTCGTGCGGATGACCGCGAGGGCGGCATGGCCGACCGGCGTCGCCGGCGCCGCGATGGGTTCTCTCGGAATGCGTTCGCTCATCGTGGATGAGACTGTAGCGGCAGCGGCCCGACGTTGCAACGGGCGCAACGAATGTTGATGCTCTCGACACCGCGTGTGCTACACTGTCGGTGGAGCACAGCTGCATGATCGAAGCACCGGATCTTTCCGACCTCGACCCGAAGGACGCGAAACGGGTCGTTCTTGACTACATCATGACCCTCAAGAGAACGCGATCGAAGCGAGAAGAGCTCCGCACGGAGTTCGAGCGCTGGGAGCGACGCCATACCCTTGCTGAAGAGCAGGGCGAGCAGGAGCTTGCCGCCGAGGCCCTCTCCCGAGCCCGGGAGGCGGTGGAGGAGTACGAGCGCCTTGGAGCCGAGGCCCGGGAGCTCGAGGTAGTGGTCGAGACCCTGCGGTCACAGCTCCGCTCGCTCGAGGGACGGCCTCGCCGGGCGGTCGACGCCGAGGCGCTTCTCTCCGCGCTCGAAGGAGTCGTCGGGTCGGACAACCGGACCCGGGAATCCATAGAGCAGCTCGACGTCGAGGCTGAGCTCGAACAGCTCAAGAAGAAGCTCTCCCCGGAGGAATAGAGATGTCGCGGAGAGCTCTCTTCCCGGGCGTCGCACGCCCGCTCATATTCGCCCACCGCGGGTACTCGGCACGGGCACCGGAGAACACCATGCCGGCCTTCGAGGCGGCGGCAGCCGCGGGCATTCCCGGCGTCGAGCTCGACGTGCGACTCTCCCGTGACGGCGTTCCCGTGGTTGTTCACGACGCGGATCTCATGCGGCTCGCCGGCGTCGATGCGGCCATCGGGCAGCTCACTGCGGCCGAGCTCGGCAGCGCGGACGTCGGTTCGTGGTTCTCACCCCGGTTCGCAGGCACCGGGATCGCGACGCTCGAGGAGGTGTTCACGGCGTTCGGGACCGGCTTCTACTACGATGTGGAAATCAAGCATCGCCGGGGAGATCCGACCGCATTGATTGAGGCCGTCCTCGCAGAGGTCGCCCGACGGGAACTCGGGCACCGAGTGCTTATATCGGCATTCCACCCGGCTGTTGTCTCACAGGTCCGCCGCAGTACCGATACGCTGCCGGCTGCCCTCATTTTCTCGGCACACCGGGAGGTTCCGGTCAGCCTGCGCCGCGGCGAAGGACGCTATCTCGCGATGCCGGACGTGCTCAAACCCCACTGGGCCGAGCTCGACCGGCCGAGCGCACGTCTGCTCGGCCGCCTCGATACGCGGCCTCGTATCGTGTGGACTGTTGACGGGGCCAAGGCCCTCGATACGCTGGAGGGCAAAAGCTTCGAAGGAATCATCTCCAATGACCCGCCGGCTGTTCAAGCGAAGTGGGTGGCGGGATAGGTTCGCGGGGCGATTTCAGGGAAGCGTGCGGACGAGATCGGCGGCAAACTTCGCACCGAGACTGCGGAAGGCGGCGGATATGGCGCTCGAGGCGGTGTTCCCGCGGCTGCGCTGCGTCATGGTGCGGCGGTAGAGCTCCTCGCCCGTTTCGAGCTCGAGCACCCTCAGCTCACCACCAACCACCACGGAGACGCTGTTCTCCTCGTCGAACTCCGTGATCGAAGCCGTGCCGAGGACGGCACGCTCGTAATTGCCGTCGAAGCGCTGCCTGATCAGGCTTATCCTGTCGCTTTCTCCGAGAGCGAGAAACCTGCGGGGCTCGAATCGCAGGGCTCCGGTAGAGAATCCGTTTTGCGTGAACCCGCTGAGCAGTCCCTGCTGCGTGGCCATCGTGCCCGTGGGATTCCCGGCAATATCGGTATCGACGATGAACACGCCCGTCGGAATCTGCGCCGCGCGGGAGAAGGCAGTGTACTCGAGGGTGGCGCTGCGATCACGGGCAATGTCGACAAGCTGCATGAGCCCTGCCGGTTCATTCCCGGGCGTGACGAGATCGAAGAAGGGCGCAAGGGTGATTTCCAGCTGTTCACTCCCGCGCACCCGGGGTGCCGGCGGCGTGAAACTGATGCGCCCGTCTTCTTCGGTCTGGCGGTAGAGCCTGCGGGTTTCATGCGATCGGGTCGCCACGGCGGCGCCGTCACCCCCGCGACCGCCGCCCGCCCCGCTACCGCTTCCCGCGCCGTCATCCGGAATCTCCCGATATGTCATGAGAACCGGCATGCCGGCGATGCCGGCCCCGATGGCGGCGTCACGAACCTGCACGACCAGCGGCTCGTCGAACGATTCGCCGACACGGGTCCGAATGCCGCCCCGTTCTACAACCATCTCGATCCGGTCGACCACGTTCCTCGTCCGTTGCGCCGTCGACTCGCGAACTTCAGATGCGTAGGGGGTGTCCGCGGTCTCTACTACCGCGAGCCCGTAGTCGCGCATCGCAGAAACGACCTCTCCCGCCTCGATGCGCCGCGCGGCTCGTCGCAGAAGCGGTGGGCCCGGATTGCCGCCGGCCACCTCGCGCGCGAGGGCCAGCTCAGTCTCCTCGAACTCTTCACGATCATACGTCGCAGAAATCCAGTGCGTCGCCTCGCCCTCCTCGCGGGAGACCGCCCTGTCGGCCACCGTGAACCCGTTCACATTGGCGCCCAGCTCGCCTGCCGCGGCGGCTGCAAGCCGCTGCCGGAACTCGACCAGAGCCGCCGCATCATCCTCGACCTCGCTGCCGAGCTCCAGACGCCGGGTCACCGCCCCGGCCATCTCCTGCGCCGCCGAGCGACGGGAGTCTGCGGAGGAGACGAATGTGAGCCGGTTATAGGTGTCGGGCGGCGGCGACTCGCTCCACTCCGGAGGCGGAAGCGAGGGAACAGTCACGCATGAGGCGACCACGAACAGGCCGACCGCCGCGGCCCCGAGCCGGGCAAACAACTTACCTGCGGTCATGGCAGGGCTTCCTCGCCGGCAGCGCCAGGTGCACTCCCGGCCTCCGCCCCGGTGGCGGCCCCACCGCCGGTCCCGGAGGCAACTCGCTCGGCCTCGCGGTAGACAAGGACCGATTCCACGCGTGCAACACCGGGCTCGGTCGGACCGAGCAGGCGAACCTCCACCTCGCGAAGCCCGGCGCCGGCCATCGCACCGGGTTGCGGCGCCTCGCGTTCATCACCCACCTCGGGGTCGGATGCACCGCCGCGGAGCGGCACGGTGAAAGAGTCTCCGCCGACGGTAACCCGGAGGCCGCTTTCGTCGCGACGGAGCCGGAAGCGCAGTGGCGAACCCGCAGAGAGACGATGAGAGGCGCCCGCTCGCCCTTCGAAGGCGCCCGTGGAGTCAATGGAGAACAGCAGTCTGTCCTCGCCCGCGACCCGAACGGTCAGCGGGCGGTCCCCGACCACATTTGCCGACTCGATTTCCGCAACCAGCGCATCACCGTCGAGTGCCAGCGGCGGCAGCGTGAGGCGTGCTCCCTCGCCGAGGATGAGAACGCCCTGCTCGCTCCGCACGCGTCCGCGCGCGGTGGTATTCACGGGAAGCGCCTCGGAGTCGAAACCCTCAGCGTAGAGGAGAGTGGAGCCGAGCTCACGGCGGCGCGCATCCCGGTACATGTCGCTGTAGACAGCCGGCTCGCCGGCGCTGTCGCGGAAATAGACTCCGAACTCGTCGATGATGCCCACGAAACCGTCCGAGCCGCCGAGGCGCGTCGAGCCGGGCCGGCGGTTCCACTCGGCGCCGGGCTCGGGAGCCGGAAACACCAGCGCGAGGCGCGACTCGGACACGTAGCGACCGTTGGCGTACCAGCGCACACGCGTCGCCTGCCGACCGGGAATCACGGCGATGCTGAGGTCCAGTGGCTCGCCGACGGCGAACAACGGCTCCCGCGGTGAGCTCTCCGCGACGGCGTCGCCCCGGCCGAGCTCGAGCATCGGCGTGCCGTCCTCATCAACCCGCAGCACGAGTGAGAAACCCGAGTCGGACGCGTCTATCGTGAGAATGCGCACGCCGTTCGCCAGTTCATCCGCACGCAGACGAAAGTTCAGGGAAAACGGCGAGAGGGCATCGCCGCGAAACGGCACGATGAGCCCGGAAACCTCGAAACCCGAGCCTCCATCGAGCTCATATCCGAAGAGGCGGTCGGAGACGCGCAGCTTCGCACTGCCGATCGGATCGGCCTCGATCGGACGGCCGCCCGTCACCTCGCCGCCGACACCGCTGTCCTCGGTCGACCCGTCGAAGTGATAGAGAGCGAAGTAGGATCCCGGTGGACCCAGCACCCGATTCGCGGAGTCGCCTGCTGTACGCACGAACAACCGTGTCTGCTGAGTGACGGGCGCAGGTCCGGTGTAGCCCGCCGGCGGACGGCCATGGGGGAAGAGATCGAGGCTCAACGAGTAAGCACCGCTCGATGCCGGCCCCTGCAACGTGATCTGGTCGGCCCCGTCGGAGAGGTATCCCTCGTTGATCACCTCGTCCTCGAGCCGCCACCGCAGCCAGGCCCGGGCCCCCTCGGGGGCGCTGATCGAAGCCTGGAGAACGCCGCGTCGCTCCGGCGCGAGGGACGGAGGATAAATTGCGATGCCGGAGATGGCGTAGGCGGCGGGGTCGGGAACCACGAACAGGGTGCGCTCCCGAGTGGCGAGGGCTCTGC
>JAAAOH010000209.1 GCA_009908925.1 Spirochaetota bacterium
GCGCGAAAAGTGGGTTTTGGAGGTGACGGGATTCGAACCCGTGACCCCCTGAATGCCATTCAGGTACTCTAGCCAACTGAGCTACACCCCCACGGATACGTGAGCAGATAGTATTCGCAAAGCGCGTTGGTTGTCAAGCTGTCGGGATGGCCGTATTGCCGGGACGACCGGCGTTGGCGGCCGGACTATGCGGGCACTGCCTCGCGGCATTCGGTGAGATAGCCCGTTCGCACGCAGGCGTCGAAGAGGTGGAAGCTGATGAACTCCTCCGATTCCCTGACCGAGCCGTGATCGGTGTAGGTCCGGATGAGAATGCGGTAGCCTTCGGTTTCCTCCCGCGTGACCTCGAGGTAGGTTTCCACACCGGCGATGCCCTTCACCTTGTAGTGTTTCTTTCGTCGCATGTTGTTCACAGTGGCATCCTCCCTATTCTCATATTTCGGAAGAAAGGCTATGCTCGATTACGCATTTTGATGGCATCCACCCGGTCCATATTCCCGACAATCGAAGAAGGCCTCTCCCGAGCGAACACGGTATTCGTGTTTCCATCGGAGGTCGCCGCCGCCTTCTGGCGGGCCGAGACGGCCCGCCGCGGCCCCACGCGGGCAGTGCGCGTCGACCGCTTCATTTCCTGGGATACCTTCAAGGAACAGGTTCTGCAGGAACGGGCGGATCTCGTCCCGGTGAACCGCACCACCCGCATGCTCTTCGCAGATGCCGTGATCTCCGAGAACGCGGATCGCCCGTTTCTCTCCCGCATCGTCGACACCCGCTACGCCGGCGAGGCCGATGCCTTCGCCTCGGATATCGAGTCTCTACTGCCCACCCTGGCCACTCTCACGTCTGCGGACGTATACGGGGGCCTCGAGCCGCGGCTGCGGTCGGACGTGGACGAGCTCTCACGCCGCTATCGGGGCTTTCTCGATGCACACGGGTTGTTCGAGCCCGCCTGGGAAGTGCAGCGCCTGGAACCGGGGCGCAGGGAGTACGTGATCTTCCACCCGCGGCTCATCACCGACTTCGCGGAGTTCGAGCCCTCGCTTCGTGATCATCCGGCGGTGCAGCTGGCCGGCGGCGACGGGGGGTCCGTGGGTGTGGCCGCGGCGGATGCCGGCGGTGCCGCGGGCGCGGGCGTCGAAAGCGCCGTCGCAGGCGCCGTTAGCGCGGGCGCCGCCGCCGCTGAGCGTGAGGAGCCCGCCGCGGGGCCGGTGATGCGGGAATACGAAACCTCCCGCGCTGAGATCCGCGACCTCTGCGCCCATCTCGAGGCCCTGCTCGACGACGGCGTGGGCCCGCGCGACATCGCGGTGACTGTCTGCGGAGCCGATGCTTTCCTCACCTACCTCGAGGATGCCTGCCGCAGGCGAAGCATCCCCACGAGTCTGCGGGCCGGAAAGCCGCTGACCTCCTATCCGGCCGGACGGCTCTTCGAGAATCTGCGCGCGCTGCCGCAGACCGACTACGGGCTCGATGCGATGCAGGCGCTGCTTCTCGATCGTGCGGTGCCCTGGACGGACCCCGAGGTGATGAGGCGTGTGATCCGGCTCGGCATCGAGCGGGGCTGCCTGAGAAACTACCGCGACGAGGGCAGGGAGCAGGATGTGTGGCTCTCTGCCCTTGGCGGGGAAAGGCACCGTGGTGAGCGCGGCCTCTACGGACGGCTGAAGGCTCAGACCCGCGCCCTCACAGCGGCCGACTCCTTCAGCCGGCTTCGCAGTGCGCTCTACGAGTTCTTCGGAACCTTCCTCGATACCGGTGCCTGGAGCCGCACGCAGTTGCGTGTGTTCCAGAGTTGTCTCGACGTGCTCTCCGACCTCATCGACACATCGGAGCGCGTGGGGCTGGTGCCTCGCAGGCCCTTCGACCTGTGGCTGCAGGCGCTCAGGTCACGGGTGTACGTGCCCCGCGAGGCGGCCGCCGGCATCGCGCTCTACCCCTACCGGGTTGCCGCGGGCATCGAGCCGCAGTATCACTTTCTGGTAAACGCATCTCACTCCCGCATGCGACTCGTGCATGCTCCCTACGGATTCCTGCGCGACGATGAGAAAGAGCGCCTCGGACTGACCGATACCGACCTCTCGGATGACTACGCGGCGGCATATGCCGTTTCCGGCTCGAGCGTTGCGGCCAGTTACTCGCGTGAGAGCTTTTCCGGCCCGGATCTGCCGCCGAGCTGGTTCGCCGAGCGCGGCCTCGTGCAGGAGGTCCGGCGGGGCGAGGCCGCCCCCGATCCTTTCGATGCCGAGCGCAGCTACTTTAACGCAGAGGAGGAGCCTCCGGTTCGGGTGTACCGGGATCAGCTGCGCGGGCTCGCCCACATGGGTGCCACCGGTTTTACCGCTCGCCGACCCGACTGGTCCCGGACACTCGTCGATGACGACACCCTTCGCGACCGCCTGCATGCCTCACGCCGCACCGACGAGGGGCGCATCCGCCTCTCCCCGAGCGATGTGGGAAGCTATCGCCACTGTCCCTTCGGATATCTGATGGGCACGCTTCTGCGGCTTGACCCCGACGTCTACACCCGCGCCGCCCGCGCGGCTGCGGATGCCGGGCGGACCTATCACCGGGGGTTCGAACGGCTGTACAAGCGGATCCTCGAACATTCCGGGGTATTCCGACGCGCGGAGGTCGAGCTCTATCACCAATGGGTGGAAGCGACGGCAGCGGAGGTCACCGAAGAGTGGGCGCTGTGGCGTACCTCTCTCTCTCCGGCGGAGATCGTGTCGCTGCGCGTGAGACTGGAGGAGAGTATGCACACGCTCCTGGAGGCGGACGCGGAACGCTTCGATGGGTGGCAGATCGAGGTTCTCGAGCGCTACGAGTGGGTGTATTTCGAGGAAGATGCGGTGCTCGGCGGATTCATGGACCGGCGGATGGTCGGGCCGGGCGGGGCCGTGGTGATCGACTACAAGAAGAATCGCCTCCCGAGGAAGAAGGCGTTCCGGGTCGACCCGGAGGACCCCTCGCAGTTGGAGGAGCTCCAGCTCCCCCTCTACGCGGAGATTCTTACGCGCCTCGACAGGAGGATAGGGGGGCTCTACCTGTATTCGGTGGAGAAGGGGAGCTATCTTTCCGTCTTCGGCGAGGATGAAAAAGCGGCACTTGATGAGGAAGGGCTCGAGGCGTCCCGGGAGGCGGCCCGCCAGGCGGCGGAGGGCATGCTCGAGGGCCTTCGGCGCGGAGACTTCCGCTTCCCCGATCCGCGAGGTGGATGTGAGTCCTGTTCGTTCCCCGGCATCTGCCGGGCGAGATTCGTTACGGGGTAGATGCAAAGTGGCGCAGCACGGAATTACGCTCGACGAGAAACAGCAGCAGGCAGTCGACTCACGCCGAAACGCCGTCGTGACGGCAGGGGCCGGATCCGGGAAGACGCGCGTTCTCTCGGAGCGCTATTTGCGTCTGGTGCTCGACGAGCAGGTACCCGTCGACCGTATCCTCACGCTCACCTTCACCCGAAAGGCCGCTGCGGAGATGTACGAGCGGATCTTCCGCAGCCTCAGCGAGTATCGCGACGATCCCTTCGTCGCCGGGGAGCTCGGACGATTCGAGACGGCCCACATCTCCACCGTCGACAGCTTCTGTGGTCAGATCGCCCGAAACGGGTGCACGCGATTCGGGGTGCCGACGAGCTTCCGCGTCGACGAGGAGGAAATCAACCGTCTCTCCGAAGATGCGGCGCTCGCGTTTCTGCTCGACAACCGGCACAATCCGGTGCTCGCGCGGTTCATCGCGCTCAACGGCTTCGACTCGGTCCGGGCAGACGGCTTCGCGATGCTGGCCCGGGACTACGTACTGGTCTCGAGGGCGCAGAATCCCGCCGCGTGGCTCTCCGCTCAGATGCAGGAGCTCGGGCGACTGTACCGACAGCGTCTCGGAGAGCTCGATTCTGTGCTGGCAACACTGATGTCGCTGGAACCCGCGCCGAAGGCCATCGCAACCGCGCAGGATGCACTCGCCGGGGTTTCTCTGGATCCGGACTGGGACCCGGCGCGAATGGATCGGCCGCCCGAGGGGCTCGAGGACTTCGCCGCTGCGGCATCCGTCATCAACAAGCGCACCGGTGGCAGCAAGGCCGACTCGGTCGAGATCTACAAGACCTGCGTGGACGAGATCAAACGGCTCAAAGAGGAGATCAACACGCTCGTTGATACCTTCGTCGTGCGAGATGACCTTGCCGAGCTCTACAATCTCGTCGGAACATTCGAGGAGCAGGTGCGCGCGGAGAAGCGTCGACGCGGGCTGCTTTCCTATCAGGACGTGATGGAGCTTGCAGTCGACCTGCTGAAGAGCGATGGCGGACTGCGCGAGTACTACGGCGGGCGATTCCGATTCATCATGATCGACGAGTTTCAGGACAACAACGAGTTGCAGAAAGAGCTTCTCTACCTGCTCTCACTGCGGCCGGGCGCCGAGACCGAAAGCAAAGGAAGGGTGAGCGCGGAGCAGCTCGACCCGAAAAAGCTCTTCTTCGTGGGCGACGAGAAACAGTCTATCTATCGTTTTCGCGGTGCCGACGTGAGCGTCTTCAAGAGCCTCTCCGAGGAGCTCGAGGCCGCAGGCGGGGACGCGCTCGAGCTGCCCTTCAACTACCGGAGCGAACCCTCGC
>JAAAOH010000077.1 GCA_009908925.1 Spirochaetota bacterium
ACCCGCAGGGCTGTCGGGTCTGCGGCCTCTGCGGCTTCGAGCACCTGCGACGCGACAATTTGCTCCGGGTGATTGCCGACCGCTTCCATAAGCGCCCCGTCGTGGCTTTCCCTTAGTGCTGCTCGGGCGCGTTGTGCGATGGCTTCCTCCGATACCAGCTGCTGCAGGCAGCCTCGGTTGCCGCAGGCACACACCGGCCCGTCTGGCAACACGGTAATGTGGCCGAGCTCGCCCGCGCTGGAGTTGGTGCCCAGGTAGAGCTCCCCGCGGTGAATGATACCCGCGGCCACACCGGTTCCGACCGTTGCGTAAATGAGATCCTGCACCCCCGTGGTGGAGTCGTGCCAGTATTCGGCCAAAGCCGCGACTTTGCTGCGATTGACGACGATCGCGGGAAGATCCGTTCTCTCCTGCACCAGAGCTCCGAACTCGACGTTGCTCCACCCCATGTCTGCAGCACTCACGATCACGCCCGAGCGCATATCGACCAGGCCCGGCGTGCCGACGCCGATGCTCGGAAGCAGTCGCTCTCCCCGAGCTCTCTCGCGAAGCCGACTGACGCAGCTCGAGATTGCATCGACCGCAGCTTCCGGCGAGAGGTCGGACATCGCGCTGGTCTCACGGTCGGCAATCTCTCCGTTAAGGTTGGCACGCACGACCGTCCATTGATAGTCCTGCATGCTCGCGCCGAGTGCGAATGCGGCGTTGGGGTTGAACTCGACCAGCGTGGGGGGACGCCCTCCGCTGGAGCTGCCGAACCCGACCGCACGCGCGAGTCCCCGGTCGAACAGCTCGTCGACCAGCACGGCAATAGTAGCTCGACTCAGGCCGGTTTCCTCGGCGAGCTCAGGGCGTGAGACGCGGTGGCGTGAAGCGAGAATCGAGAAAATATGAGAACGATTCCGGTCTTTGCCTTCATCGAGAAACCGGCGTCTATGTGCCAAAACATCCCTATTCTATGCGGCTGTCGATACTTTGTCTATGATAGAGGAAAACAAGGAGGGAGATACAACCTATATACATCGATATATCCTGAAGATACGATGATCTCCGGTGACTTTTTTTATTAAATTGACAAAGTATCCGACCCATGCTAAAATCGGCATCGGAATCGAGATATGGGAAGGCCATCCGTTCGTATTGTCGACAGTGCACTTTACTACATCCCTGTGACGACAATCACGCCCTTGAAGTTCGGCGGCGTCACCGTGACCGAGCTCGAGTGCCTTCGGGTCCAGATGACGGTAGAGTTGCGCGGGCGGACCTACGAGGGATGGGGAGAGACCCCTCTAAACATTCCCTGGGCATGGCCACAACAAGCTGCCGCCGCTTCGTGGACTCCCGCCGTCCGCGGCGTGTGCCGCCGAATTGCAGAGGCATGGAGAATATGCGGTGCACGCGGCCACGCACTCGAGCTCGGGAGTCAGTTTCTGGAAGACCAGCTGCAGCGGGTGTGGGAAACTATGCTGCTCCCAAAATTCTGGACACCTGCCACGTTAGGTCGGTAGTGTGAAGAGAGAGGAGCAGCAAGACATGGGACGCAAGCGTCGAAGCCCGGAAGAAAAAGCACAGATCGCCCTTGAGGCTCTGCGTGAGGACAAGCCGGTACGAGAAATCGCCGAGAAGTACGGGGTGCACCCCAACCAGATATCGCAGTGGAAACGCACTTTATTGGACAGCGCCGGTGACGTGTTTCGCAACGGCACCGGCAGCCGGGAGAAAGAGCTGGAGAGTGAGCGGGAAGAGCTACTGAAGCAGCTCGGGCAAGCCCAGGTTGAGAAGGCCTTTTTGCAAAAAAAAACACGTCAACTGGGGCTGGGCGAATAACACGAGATCTCATCGAGCCTGAGCACAAGAAGTTGTCGATCGGCCGCCAGTGTGAACTGCTTGGGCGCTCGCGCTCATGGTACTACTACCGCGGCGGGAGAAACACTCGGCGCGAAGAGCATGAACAGCGTCTTGCCGCGGTGGCCGAGGAAGTGCACGCCGAGATTCCGTTCTACGGTTACCGCAAAGCCGCCTTTGAGGCGGCTGAACGCGGCTGGGATATCTCGATGAAGCAGATGTTGCGCGTGAGGCGCGAGAACAACATCCGCGCGCTCCGGTTGCCGCCGCCCACGAGCACGCCGCGCACAGCGCACGCGAGGTATCCATATCTGCTTGCCAATCGAGAGATTACCGAGGCCAACGAGGCCTGGCAGGTGGATATCACCTACGTCGGTTTGCCAGGCGGAACGGTGTATCTATGTGCGATCATTGATGTGGCAACACGCCGCGTACTGGCATGGAATCTCTCCAACACCATGGAAACGCTTCTGGTGCTCATGCCGCTTTCATGGGCGCTGGAGCGTTACGGGATCCCCGAGCTCATCAACTCCGATCAGGGCAGTCAGTTCACCACCGTCGACTGGATCTCCATCCTGGAGACCACCGGCATCCGCGTCAGCATGGATGGTAAAGGGCGTGCGGTCGACAACATCTACATCGAGCGGTGGTGGAACAGTTTCAAGCACGAAGATCTTTACCTGCAGCAGTATGTCAACATGGCAGAGCTACGCCGGGGCATTGAGCGCTACGTGCACTTCTACAACCACCGACGATTCCACCAGGCGCTCGGCTATCGCAGGCCCGCTGAGGTTTTCGCCGAGCACACAGGTGGTCGGGCGAGCACCGAAATGCAGGCGCTCGGTGCGTAGAGCCCAGTCACAGAGCACTATCGTGGCGGTACGGCAGAGGTATCCAAGCACCACCATGTGCTGAAAAATGGCACACAGCCAATCCTCGTGGGGCTTCCCCGGCGAGCGAGAGCGCGTGTTCGCCACGAATGGCGCCGGCGGGGCTTCTGAGCTATCACTGCGGCCGCCCAGATCGCTCGCTCATGCAGCGTCGTCCACATATCCACAATGTCCACAAAGAAAGAAGAAAAGAAGCAAAAGAAGAAAGAAACGACGGCTGCAGCTAACCTAAATTTCCCCTATGGCTGTCTTGACAGAAGGGAGCAGCTCATGAAGCCTGTCGCAGCTGCCATTCTTCGAGCGTTGTCTGCCGGTCCTCCAGGAACGCCTTCAGGGCACTGTCTTCCCACGGCGAGAGGCGATGCCCTGAGGAAAAGGCCGCGAACTCTCGAACCCACTTCTGATACCAGTCCAGGACTTGCGGCTTGAACGGCGTTGTCTTTCTGAGGTGGTCGGCGAACCTGCGCAGATTCGTCTCGGTCAATGATTCGCTCCTTCCGAAAACAACAGTCGTCTGTCATTCCATACGCAGAATTTGGATCTGTTGCTTCAGGCGTTCAGCACGAATGTGACAGGAAGACCGCGAGAACGGAGACTACGGGATGATGAGGGAAAAGTCGCAGTGGAATATGTTATGTTGAACACAACGTACTCCCATGGTATTGACGAGCCGGTTGTATTGGTTCACTCTCCACAGGCTATGTTCTTGCACGATGAGATTCAGCGGCAACCCACGGAAGTCCAGCGCATCCTTTCGAGTCCGATTGACCAGGCGTTGAATACAGACCACCCTATCCGTTTCGTCGGTATTGGCACGTCGCTGCACGCGTGCCGTGTAGCCGAGTTCTGGCTTCGCGAAGCGGCTGACGATCAAATCAACGTTCGAGCCGAAGAAGCACATCACTTTGCGCTGCACGGCACCATCACACCGGAAACCCAGATCGTCGTCGTCAGCCATCGCGGAACGAAGCGCTTCCCCAACGAAGTGCTCCTTCGTGCTAGTGAAGTCGGCTCCCGGACGATCGCTATCACGTCGGATTCCGAAGCATCACCGACGGCGGACTTCGTCCTCCGAACGTGTTCGCCAGACAAGTCGAGCACGCACACTGTTTCCTATACTTCCGCTCTGGCGGTGCTTGCGCGCCTCATCATGAACACCCTTCCGAACGAAAGCGAGGATCTGAGGGTCGCGCTTCAAGATACGCCTCGGCAGATGCGATTCGGCCTGCAGCTCGCCATACCCGAGGAAGTCCGAAACGCACTGGTCCATTCCAGCCGAGTGCTGGTCACAGGTTTTGGAATAGATGCAATTACAGCCGATGAGGCTGCCCTGAAGCTGAAAGAGGGCACCTACAAGTGGGCCGATAGTCTCACCACCGAGTTTGCCCTCCATGGTCCGCCGGCGTCTTACGATGACACACTCTGCGCACTCCTTATCCAACCAACCGCGGATGACGGAGGTCGGACACAAACCCTGGAGAGCGTACTTCGCTCGGTTGGAGCCTACGCTTGGACCGTAGGAGTTGACGGATTCGTGCAAACCGCCGAATGCCATGCGCTCGCGCGCCCGTTCATGACCGTTCTGCCATTTCAGCAGCTGGTCGCTGAAGTGGCAGATGACATGGGAACGAACCCGGATACGATCAGAACGGACACTGAGCCCTGGAAGAGTGCGATGACGTCATTTCAGTTGTAGCGTTGCCGGTGTTCAGGGCGGTGTCAACATAACAAAGCCGTCCAGTTGACGCCTAACTTCATTGTCTCAATAGACTTATGACCCGGTCTTCTACGGGACCGTCGGGCCCTTACGGGCACGCCACTCGCTGGGTACGGCGCAACTGACGGCTGTCGTTATGTCGCG
>JAAAOH010000143.1 GCA_009908925.1 Spirochaetota bacterium
CCGACGACATCTCGGTGTTCTGCATCACGAAGATGATCGCCGCGACTCCGAGGATTATGCCGAGAATAAACTTTACCATGAGGGCCTCCTGTGGTAGCTTACAGGCCACGGACGCGTAGCTCAGTTGGATAGAGCGTCGGCCTCCGGAGCCGAAGGTCGTGGGTTCGAATCCCGCCGCGTTCAATTCCCTACATCGACCCGATGTCCGACTCGTACTCGGGAAAATATCGGGCAATGACCGAGAGGTGGAACCGGCCGAGGATGCTTTCTTTCGGCTCTCTCGCGAGGAGGAATTCGAAGGAGCGTCGGATCAGATCCGCCTTCGATATCGATCCGTCGGAGATCTTGCGATAGTATGAATCGTCGAGCTCGACCTGATGGGTCGTCTCCGATCCACCCTCACTTACCGTTACCGTGTAGTGATTTTCATCGTTCTTATTTACACTGATCATAATCCGAGCATACACGGAGCCGGCGAGAAGCAGCAAGGACGAGGCGCACAGCTATGGGAAAAGGCTCACGAAAGAAAGTCGACAGCGCCAGGCTCTCCTACCGACTGGTGGGCTCCGAGGCAGCCGAATTGCTTGCCGGGATGAACTCCTCGCTGATTCAGGCCGAGGGCAGCGACAATCCTATGACGCTCGAGGAGCTGAGATACCGGATGAACGCCTTCCTCCTCGAGGAGGGATACCAGGCGGCACTCTTCGAGTACGACGGCGCAGCCGCAGAGGGAGTGGTGGCTGCAGAGGGCATGGCGGCCGCCGGCGGGGATAATGTCGTCGGCTACGTCCTCTATCGGGTGGAGCCTGCCTACACCTACGTGCGACAGTTCTACGTGAGCGAGAAGATGCGGGGCAAAGGGGTCGGAAGCGCAATGTTCGCCCGTATGCGCGACACTGAGTGGGCCCAGGCCGCCGAGATTCAGCTCGACGTGCTGGAAGGAAACCGGGGTGCTCTCGAGTTCTGGGAAGGGCACGGCTTCGAGCCGCGTGCACGGCGCATGAGGCTTGGAACCGCCGGACGTTCCTCGACCCGGAAGTCATGCGGGGCGATCATCTATCGGCGGACTCTCGTGGGTATCCGATATCTACTGCTTCGCCACGAGAACGGCGGGCACTGGAGCTTCCCAAAAGGGCATACCGAAAAGGGCGAGGGCGAGCGCGAGACGGCGGTGCGGGAGATCCATGAGGAGACCGGATTGCACCCGCACTTCCGGCACGGATTCTACGAGCGCATCTACTACCTCACACCGAAGGGGCGGCGAAAGGAAGTCGTCTACTTTCTCGCGCGGGTCTGGCGACCGAGGGTTCGGGAGCAGGTCGACGAGATATCCGAGCACCGGTGGGCATCCTATGCCGAGGCACGCTCGCTTCTCACCTTCGAGAATACTCGTCTGCTTCTCGACAAGGCACACCTGCGGCTCACCGGTCGGGACCCGGACTACTGACCTCTCTATTGATGAGCTTGTCGGTCATTCCCGATCTCCATATACTGGGGCTGCTTCATGAAACTGGCAGTACACGCGACGAGTGACGTCGGACTTCAACGAAACCACAACGAGGATATGGCGCTGCTCGGTACCCGCATGCTGCGTGATGACCGCTATGACGGCGTGCACGAGATCTCGACTCCGGGCCGTCCCTACGTGATCGCGGTTGCCGACGGACTCGGAGGACAGGCTGCGGGCGAAGTCGCGAGCAGGGACGTCCTTACGGCCTTTCGCGACGAGATCGCAGCTCTCGAGGTCGGGCTTTCACCGACGGCCCTTTCTCAGCGGCTCACCGAGATCGCGCGGAGCATCCAGGATGGGCTTCTCACGCGGGCGCGCGCCAACCCGCGGCACCGGGGCATGGCGACGACACTCACAGCCGTCGTCCTCTACGATGAGCAGTTCTTCCTCGCGCACGCCGGCGACAGCCGCTGCTACGTCGCGAGAAACGGGGTGCTGCGGCAGGTCTCCCGCGACCATACGCTTCGCGAGTTTTCAGGTGATCCGCGGATTCCGGGAAACATCCTCGCGAACTGCTTCGGTTCGGAGGAGGACTTTTTCCTCGAAGCGCAGCAGTTCGGGAGTGAGGGAGAGCCGGGTGATCTGTTTCTGCTGTGCAGCGACGGATTGAGCGACATGGTCCCCGATGAGGTGATAGAGCGAACCATCTCGGAGCTCGAAGACCTCAACACGGCCGGTGCGAGACTTCTCGAGCTCGCGCACGCCGGTGGCGGCCGGGACAACATCACCTTCATCCTGGCACGCCGGCTATGATGCGTTCTCTCGCCGACAGCCATCCGCGAACGTACGAGCGACTCGATCTCATCGCCTTCCTCGGGGCGACCTGTCTGTTTTTTGCGACGATCGAATACCTCTTCCCCAAGCCCTTTCCGTTCTTCCGGCTCGGTCTGGCCAACCTGCCAGTCATCTTGAGCCTGCGGCTCTTCTCGCCCGGGTACGTACTCCTGCTCGTGCTCCTGAAAGTGCTCGGTCAGGGGCTGATAAACGGTACGCTCGCCTCCTATGTGTTTCTCTTCTCCCTCGGAGGTTCCTTTGCCAGCGTGTTCGTGATGCTCGCGGCCGATCGTCTGTTCGGGGATCGCATCAGCCTCGTCGGGGTGAGCGTATTCGGCGCCATCGCATCGAACGTGGTGCAGCTCTATCTCAGCATTCGTTTCATCTTCGGGCTCAGCGCCTGGATCATCGCGCCACCCTTCGTGGCCCTGGGCGTTGGAAGCGGACTGGCGGTGGGGTTGTTCGCGCAGAAGTTCTGGGAACAATCGAGGTGGCTCGGGAGGGTTCGTGATGCGCTCGAAGGATAACTTCTTCACCCGTAATACCAGCCCCCTGCACCTGTTCATCACGAGCGCGCTCATTCTGCCCGCATATCTCTTTCAGGACGAACTGTTGCTTCGGATAGCGCAGGTGCTGCTGTTCGCGGGCCTGTCCACCGTTGCGGGCAAGAAGATCAAATGGCTGTATTTTGTCGTGATGGTGAGCTCCATCACGTTTTTCAATCTGCTGACTCCCATGGGCAGGGTGCTTGTTTCCGCCGGCCCGTTCGCGATCACCGAGGGGGCGCTGCGCAACGGGGTGATGAAAGGACTGACGATCATCGGCCTGGTGTTCATCTCTCTTTTCAGCATACGGCCCGATCTGAAGCTTCCCGGTCGCCTCGGCGGGTTGCTGGTTCGGCTCTTCTACTACTTCGAGCGCATCGTCGAGACGAAGCGGCAGAAGCTCGAGGCGCGCCGGCTCATCGGCAGCATCGATGATATTCTCGATTCACTATACCAGCCCGGCAAGCCCCAGGAGCCGCCGAGCGGGCGCGTTGCAACCACCACGGTGGCCGGGGCGCTGTTCATGGTGGTGGCTGTCGGCGCAAACTGGGCCCTGCTGCTGGTGTAAACGAAACGCAGAGGAGAGAGTGGTGACCGAACGGGAGTACAGAGTAACGGGCATACAGCAGGTTGGGATCGGCGTGACGGATCTCTCGACCGCGTGGACGTGGTACGCGGACAATTTCAACTTTGATGTTCCCGCCTTCAATGATGCGGCGGAGGCGCCCTTCATGACGCCGTATACCGGCGGTACCGTGCAGAGCCGACAGGCCGCGCTTGCCATCAACATGCACGGCGGTGGCGGATTCGAGGTGTGGCAGTACACCAGCCGCACGCCCGCGGGGCCACCACGACCGCCTGTACTCGGCGATCACGGCATCCTCGCGCCGCGGTTGAAGTCCGGCGGGGTCGCAGAGGCCTATACCGCCCTTCGCGAGGCCGGTGCGACCCTGCTATCCGCGCCCGGCGCCGATCCCGCCGGCCACGAGCATTTCTTCGTGCAGGATCCCTTCGGGAATGCGTTTCAGATAGTCGAGGGCGAGGACTGGTTCTCACGTACTCCCGGACGTGTCGGGGGCGTCGCCGGCGTCATGCTCGGCACGCCCGACATCGACCGCACGCTCCCCCTCTACCACGAGATACTCGGCTACGACCGCGTGGTCTACGATGAGACCGGCGCCTTCGTCGATCTTGCCGCGTTGCCAGGCGGCGAGCGCCGGGTTCGACGAGTCCTCCTCGAGCACTCCCGAGCCCGCACCGGCGGCTTCGCACCGCTTCTCGGCGACACCGCGGTCGAGCTCGTTCAGTCCCTCGATGAGGCCGGCAGCCGGATTTTCGCGAATCGTTACTGGGGTGACCTCGGATTCATTCATCTGTGCTTCGACATCCAGGGGATGGACGCGCTCAAGGTGGCCTGCGAGGAGGCGGGGATCGGCTTCACCGTTGATTCCGGGGAGACCTTTGATATGGGGGAGGCGGGCGGCCGCTTCGCCTATGTCGAGGATGCCGCCGGAACCCTGGTCGAGTTCGTCGAGACGCACAGATTGCCGATCCTGCCCGCGCTCGGTCTCAACGTCAATCTTACCAAGGGCGGCCCGGGCAAGTCGGTACCGCGGTGGTTGATCCGGCTGCTTGCACTGAAGCGGACGCGCACGCTTTGAGGTATATAGCAGCGTGTGGGTACAATCAGCAGAAGAGAATCGGGCGTAAGGAGATGTGAGCGGCGCTCCCGTGCAAACGAACTTCTGCACGCGTGGGGCCG
>JAAAOH010000135.1 GCA_009908925.1 Spirochaetota bacterium
GGGTCCTTGGTGAAGGTGACGGTTGCCGTCTCTCCCGGGCCCAGGTTCCCGTCGATGTCGACCACCGGCCCCGCGGCCCCGTCAGGATAGCTTCCGGGGGTCGCCTCGGTAAGCGTCACGCTTACGGGAGACAGGACCGCGACATTCGTTCCGTCCGATAGTGTCTCCTCGTACGTTTGCGGAGGAGCCCCGCCGCCACCTCCGCTACCACCGCCGCCCGCGCCGGTCTGTTTGCACCCGCCAACCGCGAGCAGCGCCGCCAGACAGATTGCGGTCACCCCGACCGCAACTCCCACTACCTGTGCATTTCTCGTGTGCCACATGGCGATCACCTCCCCTGATATGTTCAGGTTAGGTCACCGACGGGTCGGGCGCATCGTGCCTTGGTACAGGTTTGCGCGATTCTGCATCGTCCTTTGGTACAGGTAGTGGCTGTCGGAGAGCGAAACCATGCTAATCAACGCTTGCGGGAGGGGTCTGCAGCAGGCTGTATTCCCGGTCCCACCATGAAGATGAACCGATGGCGTCGCCTTCCCGCCGTCTCGTCGTCGACCGCAGTTCTGCGATCGTATCACGGGATACCTTTGCTGGTATCGCGGGCTCATGATACACAGAAACCTGCGTGGCGAAGCGGCTCAGATGATGGGTTCCTTCGTTCATACCTTGGCACAGCCGCGGATACCCCGGTGCGGGTAGTACTTCCGTACTCCGATTACAGAGAACGCAGATCTTTCTCCGGCATCCGATGTTTTGCGGTGGAAATGCCGTGGCAGCGCACCAATACTCTGAGTAAGAGCGACAGAATGGACCCATTGTCATTCGCCGCGACAGGTGTGTTTTTCTCGTCGGCAATAGCAGGCACGGTGGTGTTCGCCCTTCGACCAACGAGCCCTCGAAACAGGGCGTTCTTTGCATTGTCACTGCTTGTAGCTGTGTGGAATCTCGTCAGTGTGTTCGCCTACACCGCGAACGGACGCGCAGAGGCGGAAGAGTGGGCCAGAGTCGGGGTCGCCATATGCGCGCTGACGGTGCCGATCCTGCTGACCTATGCGCTGGTCCTTCGACGTGGTGCGCGTTGGTGGATTCCCGCCGTCTTCGCGTTCGCCGTGGGTTTCGTGTTCGCCCTGCGGTCGCTGGCAAGGGGGATTGTATTCGACATCGTGGCATCCGATTCCGGCCATTGGGCTTTCGTCCCCGACTTCACCTCTCCATGGTTTGCCGCGTGGACCCTATACATTGTGGTCACGATCGGGCTGGCCGTCTGGGCGCTCGTCCGGCGCAGTGAACGGCACCAGGCCAATCCGGATCAGAAGGTGCTCCGATCGGTGGGCATCGTAATCGCTTCCTGGCTCACTCTTGGCGCAGCCACGGATTTCCTGCTGGCGCCAAAGCTGGGCATCCCTGCCGTCGCTCAATTGCTGTTTGCGCTGCTGATCGCTCAGACGGCCGTGATGATCGCTCGCCGGCACTTTCTTGCTGAGACACCCGGCATGCTAAGCAGGGCCCTGCTGAACAACTTCAGCACCGGCATCGCGCTGCTGGATTCAGAGGGACGCCCGTTGGTCGCAAACGATGCGGCCCGGCGTCTTCTTGCGCTTGCGGCTTCTCCGGCAGAACAAGAGCCCGTGCCGCTACTTCGAAGGCGCACGGGTCCGTTGGCTGCAGGCTTTGCCGAGGTGGCCTCCGGAAGGGAGGAGCGCGCGGCTGCAGTCGCGGTACTTCCCGCACAGTCTCATCGGCCGGTGACGGTGCACTTCTCTCGGGTTCATGACCAGGCTCGAGGCGTCCTCGGTGTGCTTGTCGAGCTCGAGTTGGAACCCGAAATGGGCCACCTGCTTTGCGCCCGTCACGTCACAAAACGGGAATGCGAGGTTCTCGAGCTCATCGCTTCCGGACAATCGTGTCGCAAAATCGCCGCGGAGCTCGGCATCTCCGTTCGTACGGTCAAGGCCCATGTGGCCGGACTCTACACCAAACTCGACGTGACGAACCGTGTAGAGCTCCTCAACAAGCTCCGTGAAGGCGAACCTCTGGTCACGCCGGAGAGGTAGCGCGTTCCGGGAGGAGTCTTTGCTCCCTCCTGTAACAGGGCACAGTGCGGATCGACCGGAACCTGTACTTCTGGACGATCGACAAGAGCGAGCCGTTCTCAGATTTCGGTATTGCGGCTGGACTCGAGTTCACCTACTACTTTTCCGAGAGCTTCTCCGCGGAAACAGCAGTACTATGGGGAGTCTATGCCTGGGCATTCGAGAGCCGGAACGTCAAAGGGGTAACGGTAGACATCAGCTGCTCGCTGATGTTCGTCGAGGTACCCATCGTCGCGAGCTGTCGGATTCCGCTGGGGCCGGGGGCCGTAACCGCGGGGCTCGGGTACGACATCACACTCGGGCCCGGTATCCTCAGTTTCGATACGCAGGACGTCCGAACCCTGACGACGCTGTTCACGAAGAACGGCGCCGGCGAGCTCCTTCCTGGAGACTTCGACGAGTTCTACATCAACGCGGTGGCCGTCTATCTTTCCTACGGCTTCCCCCTGTGGGGAGCACGTAGCCCCGGCGCATAGGGTCGTTATCAGGCGCCCACGAACCGCTTGCGGAAAGCAAAGAGGAAGCCTACGTCACCACGATTACCTAAGGAGGGCAACAAGACCGGGGGCTGACGCTCCGCGCATCTGCCTGCCGGGGGATGCGGCTGTCACGGCATCACGCCAGGAGGTCAATTTTCGTACCGGTTCCCGGCCACAGCGGCGCAGGCGCGGGGTTCCGGGCCGCAACGGTGCCTCTCGGCGGGTCGGCGGCAGTGACCGCAGCGCCGGCGCCCGCCAAGCGCTCCCCCCGCTTCGGTTCCTCGTGCACGTACCCTGAGTGTATGAACGCCGGCCCGAGGCCCTGGTCTCGGGTCTCGCTGGTCGACAGACGGTACCGTGGAATGACTCTCTGGAAAATGGTACGGCGCACCGGCAGGACGCGGTCTACCTGGTCGTTGGCGTCACCGTAGGTGGGATAGAAGTTCGTGAGCACCCCCGGAACAGCGCGCGTTGCGCGCTGTGCGACGAAGGCCGTCGTTTCCTCCACCTCGCTAAGCTACTGCGTTTCGCCCGCTCGGGCAACTGTGGGACAGCAGCCCGTGTGGAGCAGTCGTTCGAGCATGGACACCACCTTTCTCCGTCGTTCTCGGCGGTAGTCAGCGCGCTCGTGCCACGTAGAACCCGTAGCTGAACCATTCCCGGTAGCGCCTGTAGAGGTCGGCCTCCCGGCGTTCCATCTCCGCGAGCTCCGCCGCGTCCGGCTGATTGGCGTGGCGCTCGAGGAATGCCGGTATTCGGCCCTCGGTGGGCTCGTAGTAGTTGTCTATCCAGGCGCTCGGTGGCAGCACGTGGTACCCGAGAAGGTCGTAGCCAGCGCGCTCGAGGATGTTGATCTTCTCCGCGGCCGTGGCGATCTCCGGGTATTCGGTGTCCCAGTGGTCCCGGATCTCCCTCGGCGGGTCCGGACGGAGCCACGTGATCTCAGAGACCGCCAGCACGCCGCCGGGGCGCAGAAAGGGCTTCCACGCTCTGATGCCGGCGCTGAAGCCCATGTTGTATATGGCACCCTCCGACCAGATGAGGTCCAGGGATTCCGCTTCGAACGAAAGTGCATCCATCGATTCCGTGCGCGTTTCGATTCGCCCCGCGGCGCCCGCTTCGCGCGCCTGCACGGCGAGGATGTCGAGAAACTCAGGAAAGAGATCGACGGCAGTGACGTGCGCGCCAGGAAGCTCGTCGGCGAGGACCAGAGTCGAGGCGCCGGTTCCACAGCCGATGTCGGCAACCCGGAGTTCCGCGCTTCTGTCGAGCCGCGCGAGCTCGAGGGCACGCCGCGTCTCACCATCGCCTCCCGGACCCTGGCGTTCGCCGTCGCGGTGCAGGTCCACCATGAGGGTGAACATCGTCTGCTCGTCCACTGAATCTCCTTCGTGCCGGTCCGGGGCCGGCAGCCGCCTACAGAATCGGAATGCCGAATCCGACCGTGAGCCGTGCGCTCTGCTCTTTGATGTTCACGTCCGCGCTCGAATCATCCCAGGGCGTGAAATCGAGGTAGTAGCGCAGGTCTGCCGACAGGATTCCCACACCGACGTTGAGCTCCGCTCCGGCGCCGAGTACGGAGCCGATGACGGCGGACTTGAGATCGTCTTCGGAGATGTCGCTGCTGTCGCCGTCAATCTCCTGCTCGAAGTCGGATACCTTGAACCGGAAATTTGGCCCAAGAAATCCGACGACGCTTGCCGGGCCAATGCCGAAGCGCAGTTTGCCGAGAATGGGCACCTCGAGTGTGGTCGCCTGAAAGCTCCGATCGAGATCGCCGCTGAACGAGTAACCGCCGCCGGTCAGCCAGATCTCCGGTTGAATGGCGAGCGTGTCGATGAGCGCAAAGCTTCCGTAGATGCCACCTGTGTAGCCGAGGCTGAGGTCCCGCGAGGCTGAGGCGTCATCGAGGAGATCGGCATAATCGCTTCCCCAGGCATCGAAGTGTCCGAGCCCTGCGCGAACGCCGAGGGTCAACTCCAGGCCGAACGCGAATGCCGGCACAACCATCAC
>JAAAOH010000286.1 GCA_009908925.1 Spirochaetota bacterium
CCGGCACGGGCTCCCCGGCGGGCCGCCGCCGGTCGGACGGCAGCGGCCGCCGGCCGCTTCTGACACGACAATCGATGATAACTGCTTGAATCCGGCCACCGTTTTGCTTTATTATTCGTTCAAGGTGCGCCGAAACGCCCCCCAATCTGCATAAACATGCGATTCGACTCACCACCGGAGGAACACATGGCCGATACGGCACAGAAATCGATTCTATCCCGACTCTCGCTTCCCGAGGAGCTCGCCGACGTCCTGCAGTCGGTTGAGATCGTCGTGCCGGAAAGCCGCGAACATCTCCTCGAGCTCGCCTTCCTCGAGGGCGACGACGACCTCGTCGAGGTTGCATACGACGTTGCCGGCACGGGCCGCTACGTCGAGGCAACGGTCGGCCGCTGCAAGAACGGTGCCGCGGTGAATTACACCGAAGAATACATGCGCCGCCGCGACCCGGAGGCCATGGTGATCGCCGACGACGGTCCTACCGACAAGACCCGGTATTCGGACCGCTTCGGCACCACCTTCGACACGACCCGCTCGGAAACCTTCGAGTGGCTCAAAGAGCAGAAGCGACTCATCGTCCTGCCCTTCATGTCGGGGGATAAGTACCGGGGATACCCTTCGCTGCTCGTGGGACCGGACAATTCGGGCTTCTTCGTGGCGGGCCTCGCCGATCTGCAGGGCTTCATTCCCCGCGACCAGGTCCCCCAGGGCTTCGAGCCGAGCAACGTCATATATCTGGCCCCGCCGTTTCGGCACACCCATTTCGAAGGCAGGCAGGTTGTCGTCCACAATCGCCTTCCAAAGATGCACGAACTCTTCTCATACAACCTTTATCCCGGCCCCAGCGCCAAGAAGGGCGTATACGGGTTCCTCCTCAACCGCGGCGAAGAAGAGGGATGGACGACGCTTCACAGCTCCGCCGTGCGCCTTGTCACACCGTATGACAACGAGTTCACCATCATGCACGAGGGTGCCTCCGGCGGCGGGAAGAGCGAGATGACCCAGGCCATCCACCGCGAGACAGACGGCCGCATCCTCCTCGGGGAAAACACCGTCACCGGTGAGCGCCACTACCTCGAGCTCATGGACACCTGTGAGCTCAATCCGGTGGCGGACGATATGGCCCTGGCCGCGCCCTACCTGCAGAACGACAACGGAAAGCTCGTAATCGAAGACGCTGAGGCGGGGTGGTTCCTGCGCGTAGATCACCTCACGGAGTACGGAACCGAGCCGCACCTGGAGAAACTTACCATTGACCCACCCGAGCCGCTGATCTTCCTCAACATCCAGGGACAGCCGGGCTCCACGATCCTGCTGTGGGAGCACACCATGGATGCCCCCGGCAAGCCCTGTCCCAACCCCCGGGTCATCATGCCGCGTCACTTCGTGCCCAAGACCGTTGAGGGACCGATCGAAGTTGATGTGAGAAGCTTCGGCGTACGCACACCCCCCAGCACGCACGAGAACCCGAACTACGGCATTGTCGGCATGCTGCAGATTCTGCCCGCCGCCCTCGGCTGGCTCTGGCGCCTGGTTGCACCACGCGGACACTCGAATCCCAGTATCGTGACCACCGAGGGAATTTCGAGTGAGGGCGTGGGCTCCTACTGGCCCTTCGCGACCGGAAAGATGGTGCGCCATGCCAATCTGCTGCTGGAGCTCATCAAGAATACGCCCCGCACCAAGTACGTGCTCATTCCGAATCAGTACATCGGCGCCTACAAGGTCGGCTTCCAGCCCGAGTGGCTCGCGCGCGAGTACATCGCCCGTCGCGGTAACCTGAAGTTCCGCCCGGGGCAGCTCATCGAATCACGCTGCCCGCTGCTCGGCTACTCCGTCGACAACCTCAAAGTCAACGGCCAACAGATTCCCAGGGGTCTCCTGCAGGTCGAGGAGCAGCTCGAGGTCGGGCACGACGGCTTCGACAGGGGCTCCGAAGTCCTTCACAAGTTCTTCAAGTCTGAGCTCGAGCGCTACTACTCAGACGACCTCGTGCCGCTCGGCAAGCAGATCATCGACCTCGCCATACAGGGTGCGCCGGTGGAAGAGTACTCCAGGCTGATGGGTGACAGCTTTCAGCGCTGAGACCGGCCGCTGCCGATAGTGAACCGGGGTGCTGAGGCTTACTCAGCTTCGGCGCCCCGCTTCTGCGCCTCAACGACCGTTATAGCCACCATATTCACGATCTCCCGGGCGCTCGAGCCGAGCTGCAGGATCTGCACCGGTTTGTGCATCCCCATGAGCACGGGCCCCACGAGCTCCGCCCCGCCAAGGGCGCCGATGAGCTTGTAGGCGATGTTGCCCGAGGAAAGCGAGGGAAAGATCAGCGTATTCACCCGCTTGCCAACGAGCTCCGAGAAGGGATAGTTCGCCGCAAGCAGCTCCGGATCGAGGGCGACGTTTGCCTGCACCTCGCCGTCTATCACGAGATTCGGCAGCTCCTTTCGCGCGCGGGCCACCGCGGCGGCCGAGCGCTCGGACTCCGCGTTTCGCGCCGAACCGAAGTTCGAGTGAGAGACCACCGCCACGACCGGCTCCATGTTGAAGAAGTACACCGTGCGCGCGGTCAGAGCGATGATGTCCACGAGGTCGTCGACTGTCGGGTCGAGGTTCACGGTGGTGTCGGCAAAGAAGTACACGCCGCGACGGGAGTTCACGATGTACATCCCCGCCACCCGTCCGGCTCCCTCTTCGCGTCCGATGATGCGAAGGGCCGGCCGAATGATCTTCGGGTACTCCCTCGTGCGCCCCGAAACCAGGCCGTCGGCGTCGCCACGGGCGAGCATCGCGCTTCCTAAGTAGTTGGGATCGCTCATGAAGGAGACCGCGTCCTCGAAGGTGACACCCTTCCGGTGCCGCTTCTCGTAGAGGATGCGCGCGTAGTCGCGGCGAAGCTCACGCTCCGCGACCGGGTCAATCAGCGCACAGTCCTCGAGGCCCCCGATATCGTGCTCGCTCACCAGCGCTTCTATCCGCCCGGCGTCCCCGAGGAGCACGGGCTCGGCAATGCCCTGCGCACGCACGATCTGGGCAGCCTTCAGCACCTCGTAGTCTTCCGCTTCGGCGAAGATGATACGCCTGGGATGCTTTCGCGCCTGAGTGATGAGCCCTGATACCAGCTTCTGGCCGATACCGACGCGCTCGAGGAGCTCCGCCTCGTAGTGGGCCCAGTCGTCAATGCTGTAGCGTGCCGCCCCCGACTCGATGGCCGCCCGCGCCACCGCCGGCGCCACGCTCGTGAGAAGCCGCGGGTCGAGGGGCTTGGGGATGAGGTACCCGCGGCCGAAACTGATATCTCCCTCGGTGTAGACACGGCTTACCGTCTCCGGCACCGGCTCTCGCGCAAGGCCTGCCAGCGCTCGTGTTGCGGCAATCTTCATCTCCTCGTTGATCTCGCGGGCGCCGACATCAAGGGCACCGCGAAAGATATAGGGGAAGCCGAGGACATTGTTAACCTGGTTCGGATGGTCACTGCGTCCGGTGGCCACGAGGGCGTCGGGGCGGGCGGCAAGCGCCTCGTCGTACTCGATCTCGGGGTCAGGGTTTGCCAGGGCAAAGACGATCGGATTCTCCGCCATGCGGGCAAGGTGATCGGCCTTTATGAGGCCGCCGGCGGAGAGTCCGACCATCACGTCTGCGCCGTCGAGGGCCTCCTCGAGGGTACGCACGTTCCGGGTCGTCGCGAACTCCGCAGCGGGCTCAGCCGGATCCGCGGTATCGGCGCGGATGACGCCGCGCAGGTCCACCATGATGATGTTCTCACGGCGCACACCGAGGGACGCGTAGAACCGCGCGCTCGCGATTCCCGCAGCGCCCGCCCCGATGAAAACCACGCGCGCATCCTCGATCCGCTTTCCGGCAAGCTCGAGGGCGTTGAGCAGGGCGGCTCCCGAGATGATCGCGGTCCCGTGCTGGTCGTCGTGCATGACCGGGATCTCGCATCGCGCCTTGAGCTCGCGCTCGATCTCGAAGCACGCAGGCGCCGAGATGTCCTCGAGGTTGATCCCGCCGAAGCCGCCCTGCAGCCGCTCCACCGTCTCGACGAACTGCGCCGGATCCTCGCAGTCGAGCTCGAGGTCGAACACGTCAATGCCCGCAAAACGCTTGAAGAGCACGCCCTTGCCCTCCATCACCGGCTTCGACGCCCGCGGCCCGATCGCCCCGAGCCCGAGCACCGCCGTGCCGTTCGTCACCACCGCCACCAGGTTGCCCCGGGCGGTGTAGCGGTACGAGTCATCGGGATTCTCGGCTATCCGGCGGCAGGGCGCCGCCACCCCCGGCGAGTAGGCAAGCGAGAGGTCGTACTGCGAGGACAGCGGCTTCGACGCCACAACCTCTATCTTTCCCGGGCGGTCGCCGCCGTGGTAGCGGAGGGCCTCTTCGTCGGTGATCCAGGGGCGCGGTGAGTCACTCATGGCCGCCATTATACGGATAGGACCGCAGCTTGGAAGGGTCGGAAATGATTGACAGCGAGGTGGCGTGCTGTTTATAGTATCCGGGTTACGGGCGATTAACTCAGTGGGAGAGTGCTACCTTCACACGGTAGAAGTCGCTGGTTCAAATCCAGCATCGCCCAACTGC
>JAAAOH010000326.1 GCA_009908925.1 Spirochaetota bacterium
GCGCGCCGCCCGAAGTCTCCCGGAGGCTCCCGATAGTTGAAATAATCCCCGTTTCCCTTTACATTGTGCCACGGAGAGATGGCCGAGCGGACGAAGGCGGTGGTCTCGAAAACCACTGAGCCCCTTTGGGGCTCCGAGGGTTCGAATCCCTCTCTCTCCGTAGTGTCGTTTCAAGTAAGGAGAGATGACCGAGTGGCTGAAGGTGCTCGCTTGGAAAGCGAGTGTGCCCTATCCGGGTACCGAGGGTTCGAATCCCTCTCTCTCCGATTCGGCCCCTTCAGTGTTGAGTGTCAGGCCCTGCGCAATCGGCTATCGCTGAACCCCGTCAGGCCCGGAAGGGAGCAGCGGTAGGCGACCGGTCGGTGTGCCGCAGACGGCTTGGCAGGAGCTGAAGGGGCTTTTCTTTATGTAGACGATGTAGGCGGGCCGGACGAGCCATATGAATTACGAGGTAACGGCCACACGCAAACGGCCACGGAATTTCGACCAGCTCATCGGGCAGGAGTTCGTGGTCTCCACGCTCAAGAGCGCGCTCGCAGCCGGGCACATCGCCCATGCCTATCTCTTCTCGGGGCCACGCGGTGTGGGAAAGACCTCGGCGGCGCGGATCCTCGCGAAGGCGCTCAACTGTCCCGACGGCCCTGATGCCCAGGGCTGCGATGAGTATGAGGGAAGTGAAGAGATCCGCCTCGGCACGGCGATGGATGTCATCGAGATCGACGGTGCGTCCAACACCTCGGTCAACGATGTGCGCGAGATAAAGGACGAGGTCCTCTTCGCGCCCAACAGTCTTCGCTACAAGATCTATATCATCGACGAGGTCCACATGCTCTCCAACAGCGCCTTCAATGCGTTGTTGAAGACCATCGAGGAGCCGCCGCCCTACATCGTCTTTATCTTCGCCACGACGGAGATTCAGAAGGTACCGGCCACCATCCGCTCCCGCTGTCAGCAGTTCAGTTTCCGGCTCATTCCGGTGGACCTCATCAGGGAGCAGCTTTCCGCCGCCTGCGAGGAGGCCGGCGTGGCCGCCGAGGAAGAGGCGCTGTTCTGGATCGCCAAGGAGGCCCGGGGGTCGCTTCGCGACGCCTATACGCTTCTCGACCAGGTGATCTCCTTCTCCGACGGATCGCTCACCTTCGACAAGCTCAAAGCGACCCTCGGCGTCGGCGGGCTCGAGCAGCTCTCGCAGCTGGTGACGAGCTTCGCTTCCGGCGACGCGGCGAGCGCGCTCGAGCAGGCGGGTGAGGTCCTTGATTCCGGTGTCTCGGTCGAGCAGTTCATCATGGAGCTTGCCGAGTATTTCCGCAGCCTGCTCTTCGTGAAGCAGGGGGTCACGCGCGAGTCGATTCTCGGCTTTGCAGCCTCCCGCTTTCCGAAGGAACAGGTCGATGGCTTCACCGACACGCAGCTGCAGCGGGCGCTCGAGCTGCTTCTCGAGCTCTATCGTTCGGTGCGGTACTCGCTCAACCAGCGCTTCGAGGTTGAGCTTGCCACAACGCGGCTTGCCTCGCTGTCCTCCTTCATGACCTCTCGCGAGCTCCTGGAGCGGGTGAAGGAGCTTCGGCGTGAAATTGCATCGGCGCCGCCGCCGCCCGCCGCATCGGCGGTCACCGCGGAGTCGTCGGGTATCGGGACAGCGGTCGACGGCGGTGCAGCCGGTGAGCCGGGCGCCGCCGGCAGTGCCGCGGCGGCTGCGATCCCGGGCGAGTCGGGCCCCGCGGACGCGGCAGCGGCAAACGAGGCAGCTGCGCCACGGGAGACCTACGAGCCCCTCGATGCGGGTACCGCCGAGCGGATCGTCGGCGAGGTGCGCGATCACAAGCCGACCCTCGCCTCGAATCTCGAGAAGGCGGTGCGCTGGGAGATCGGCGGTGGGTCGATACGGGTGCTCTTCGAGAACCAGTATCCGGCCACGGCCATCGAGCAGGAGCGCGACTACGTGCGTTCGGTCTGCGAGGAGATCACCGACGAGGAGCTTGCCCTCGACGTGGTCGTCGTACAGAGTCGAAGCACGCACGAACAGAACTCGCGGGATGAACGGGTAGATCTCGTTAAACATGTGTTCCGCGGTGAGGTGGTAGAAGGACAATGAGTTCAATGAATCCCATGGACATTCTAAAGAATTTCCAGAATATCCAATCCAAGCTGGGCGAAGCCCAGGAGCGGCTCAAAGACGTTCGCGCAACAGGAACGGCCGGCGGCGACATGGTGCGCGTGGAGATGACCGGGGAGTTCCAGGTCACCTCCGTGCAGATCTCTCCGGAGGCAGTCGACCCCGACGATATCGAGATGCTGCAGGACCTGATGCTTGCCGCCTTCACCAACGCCACTGCCAACGTCAAGGAGAAGATCCGCGAGGAAATGTCCTCGTTCACCGGCGGTATGGACCTGCCTCCGGGGATGTTCGGGGGCTGACGTGACCATCCTGGATAGCCTCACCGAGGCCCTATCCCGTCTTCCCGGCATCGGCAAGAAGAGCGCGGTACGCATCGCCTACTATCTGCTGCAGGCGGACTCCGCCTACAACGAGAGACTTGCCACCGAAATCCGGGAGCTCAAAAACCGCATCCGCCGATGCTCGGTCTGCGGCAACTACACAGAGCACGACCCCTGCGATATCTGCACGGACCCCTCCCGAGACCGCGCGACGATCTGCGTGGTCGAGCAGCCCCAGGACGTCGCCGTTCTCGAGGCCTCGCGAGAGTACCGCGGCCTCTATCACGTGCTCGGCGGCGTGATCTCTCCCATAGACGGCGTGGGTCCCGAGGACCTCTCGATCTCGACCCTCGTGGGACGCCTGCACGAAGAAGGAGTGCAGGAGGTGATTCTCGCCACGAACCCCACGGTGGAGGGCGACACCACTGCGCTCTACCTCGTTCGCATGCTCGAGAAGCGCGGGGTGAAGACCTCCCGGCTCGCCCTCGGGCTTCCCGTCGGTGGTGACATCGAGTACGCGGACCGGCTGACCATTGCGCGTTCACTGCGCGGGCGCACGCCGCTTTCCGCCGACGAGTAATCCGTCAATTCCCGTCCCGAATCGATCGATATACCTAGCTGAGGGACTATGCACCGCACACACCGCTTTCCTGCGCCCATCGCGACCCTGATCCTCGTTCTCGCCGGAATTGTGCTCGCGCCGGCGGCCGCCTCCGCCCAGGTCTGGCTCAACTCC
Organism: Spirochaetota bacterium; assembly: GCA_009908925.1. GTDB lineage: Bacteria > Spirochaetota > Spirochaetia > DSM-27196 > PWMO01 > JAAAOH01. The sequence goes on from JAAAOH010000326.1 coordinate 3,176, forward strand.
TACGATGAGGGTCTCGCCGCCGCGCGCGAGAGCGGGCGGCCCCTTGTGCTTTTCATAACCGCGCCGGGCTGGTGCGAACCCTGCGAGCGCTTCGAGGCCGAGGTCCTCTCAGACGACCTCGTGGGAGACATCCTGCGAAAGGAGTTCGTCACCGTACGGCTCACCGACCGGGATCCCGAGCACGCCCGCTTCGAGTTTCCCGGATACCCGTCCTTTCTCGTCTTCCACCCCACAGGCCGCCGCCTCGGCGCCTTCCATGCCCCCGACACCATCCGTGAGTTCCGAGCCGAGCTCGACCGCTATCAGCGACCGCTCGCCGAGCTTCTCGCCGAGGCGGACCCCAGCGAGGAGGCGGACACCGTCGAGGCCGGCGACTCCGGCGGCGGGAGCGACCGTGAGGTGGCCGGCGGCACCGAAGCCGCGGGCGCCGCGGATGCCGGCGCCGCCACCGCGGGCACGACAGCCGCAGGCGCCGCGGCCGCGGCCTACCGCTATCCCGGCGGCGTGTTCGTGCGCCTGCAGGATGGCTCCTGGGTGCGCGAGACCGCCGGGGAGCGAACGCTATTCACCGAGTACCGCGAGGATGACCGCTACGCCTACCTCAAACCGAGCGACGGCGAAGATGCCGACGGAGATGACCGGGCCGGCGGCGACGGCGGCGGCGGGGCTGGCGGAGCCGAGGGTTTTTTTGCTATTCCGAAGGACGGCGGGCAGGCCTTCCGCTGGGACTCAGAGCGCGAGGCCTGGGAGTCGGCCTGGCGGGTGACGGCGCCTGAGGAGCGCTGACCGCGCGCCGCCGCAGCAGCGGCCGCCCCCGTGCCGTTGCGGCCTCAACCCCTCCCCCGCTTTACCCTTTAGTAGGCAAACACCACACGCCGTCCCACCTCTTTCGCAACCGTTTCGAAGCTCTCTGCGGTCAACCGCTCGATGATCTCCTCGACTCCCCGCTCGAGCTCGTCGAGGCGTGCTTCCTCGTCCGGCGAGAAGTTTCCGAGCACATGTGATGAGACATCACCGTGTCGGGGGCGTCCGATGCCGATGCGAAGCCGGGCGAAGTCCTTGCTCGAGAGGTGCTGGGCAACCGAGCGCAGCCCGTTATGCCCGGCAAGCCCGCCGCCGCGGCGGAGCTCGAGTGTGCCGAAGGGGAGCTCGACCTCGTCGTGGGCGACGAGGACATCGCGCAGGCTCACCGAGTGATAGCGTGCGCAGGCGCCGGCGCTCTCGCCGGAGCGGTTCATGTAGGTTTCCGGCAGCAGGACGAGGAGCTTGCCCGGTGCCCGCGAGCCGCCTGCCGGCGCCCCGGGGCTTCCGGCCGCACTCCGTGGACCCGTGGCCCCGCGAATCGTCGCGAGCCGTCCCTGGAACTTCTGCTGGAACTGTTCGC